>NZ_JAGTPI010000062.1:0-35658 GCF_021147825.1 Pseudomonas quasicaspiana | reverse complement strand
TAAGGGCGCCACATATATCAGGTCCATCGCGTACAGCATTATCGTCGGAAGGCCGCCCAGACCAAGCCCGGCTCCCACAGATTCGGCGCCAGCCAGTGGTATAGGAGTTACAGATGACTTTACGCCGGACGCGGAGCTGTGGGAGCTGGGCTTGCCCGCGATAAGGGCGCCACATATATCAGGTCCATCGCGTACAGCATTATCGTCGGAAGGCCGCCCAGACCAAGCCCGGCTCCCACAGATTCGGCGCCAGCCAGTGGCATAGGAATCACAGAGGACTTTACGCCGGACGCGGACCTGTGGGAGCTGGGCTTGCCCGCGATTTAGTCGATTTGATCTACAGCTAACCGCTGTCCAGCGCTGTTTCAGAGAAATCTGAAGAATGCCGAAGCACACCACTCGTCGGCAGGCAGTCACAAAGCCGTTCGACTGGTATCATGCGCGGCTTTTTCCGACCTGCACAAAATCCGCGGGCCGCTTCGGCAGTCTGTGCTTTGCTGTTCTAGTCGATTCATTCACGACGCAGGCGCGTCACCGGGGAGCCAGACATGCTGGAACGGCTGTTTCAACTCAAGGCACACAACACCAACGTGCGCACCGAGATTCTTGCGGGCGTCACGACCTTTCTGGCGATGGCCTACATCCTGTTCGTCAACCCGAGCATCCTCGGCGCGACCGGCATGGACAAAGGCGCGCTGTTTGTCGCCACCTGTCTGGCGGCCGCCATCGGATCGGCGACCATGGGCATCATCGCCAACTACCCAATTGCCCTCGCACCGGGCATGGGCCTGAACGCGTTCTTTACCTATACCGTTGTGCTGCACTTGGGGCACACCTGGCAGGTGGCGCTGGGTGCGGTGTTTATTTCGGCGGTGATGTTCTTTGTCCTGTCGATCTTTCGTATCCGTGAATGGATCATCAACAGCATCCCGCTGCCCCTGCGCTCGGCGATTGCTGCGGGTATCGGCCTGTTCCTGGCTTTGATCGCCCTGCACAACGCTGGCATCGTGGTCAGCAACCCGGCCACCATGATCGGCATGGGTGATCTGAAGCAACCGGCACCGGTACTCGCTACTCTGGGCTTCTTCCTGATCATCGCCCTGGAAAGACTCAAGGTCCGTGGCGCCGTATTGATCGGCATTCTGGCGGTGACAATCGTCTCGATTGCTTTGGGCTTCACGCCGTTCGGCGGCGTGGTCTCGATGCCTCCTTCGCTGGCCCCGACCTTTTTGCAACTGGACATCAAAGGCGCTTTTGACGTCGGCCTGATCAGCGTGATCTTCGCCTTCCTGTTCGTCGACCTGTTCGACAACTCCGGCACCCTGATCGGCGTCGCCAAGCGCGCCGGGCTGATGGACAAGAACGGCCACATGCCGAAGATGGGCCGTGCGCTGATCGCCGACAGCACCGCCGCTATGGCCGGTTCGCTGTTGGGCACCTCGACCACCACCAGTTACATCGAATCTGCGGCTGGCGTCAGCGCTGGCGGCCGCACCGGTCTGACCGCCATCGTGGTTGCGATCCTGTTTCTGCTGGCGTTGTTCTTCGCGCCACTGGCGGGCAGTGTCCCGGCGTACGCGACCGCTCCTGCGCTGTTGTTCGTGGCGGTATTGATGGCATCTGGTCTGGCCGAAATCGATTGGGACGACCTGTCTGTTGCCGCGCCAGTAGTGATTACTGCGCTGGCGATGCCGTTCACCTACTCCATCGCCAACGGCATTGCATTTGGTTTCATCGCCTGGACAGGCATCAAGCTGTTGTCGGGCCAGTGGCGCGAGCTGAATCCCGCCTTGGTGATCCTGTCGATTCTGTTCGTTGTTAAATTGGGTTGGTTTCCGGCATGAGTGCGAGTATCCCCTTCGATCCTGCGAGCTATGACACTCAGCTCCAGGCCAAAGCAGATCGCCTGCGTGAACTGCTGGCCCCTTTTGATGCGCCCGAGCCGCAGGTGTTTGACTCGCCCAAAGAAAACTACCGGCTGCGCGCCGAGTTCCGCCTGTGGCGCGAAGACCAGAAGCGTCACTACGCGATGTTCACCCCCGGCGATAACAAGAACCCGATCCTGCTGGACGGTCTGCCTATCGCCAGCCTGCGCATCAACACCCTGATGCCAGTACTGCGCGACCGCTGGGAAGCCAGCAAGGTGCTTAACCATAAGCTGTTCCAGGTGGACTTCCTGACCACACTGGCGGGCGATGCGATGATCACCCTGTGTTATCACCGCCCGCTGGACGATGAGTGGCTGGCCGAGGCAGAAAAGCTGGCCGCCGATCTGGACGTGAGCCTGATCGGTCGCTCCAAAGGCCAGCGTCTGGTCATCGGTCGTGATTATGTGACCGAACAGCTCGAAGTTGCCGGTCGCACCTTCAGTTATCGTCAACCCGAAGGTGCATTCACCCAGCCTAACGGCACGGTGAATCAGAAGATGCTCGACTGGGCGTACGCCGCGCTGGGCGACCGTGAAGATGATTTGCTGGAGTTGTATTGCGGCAACGGCAACTTCACCCTGCCGTTGGCGACCCGTGTCCGCAAAGTGCTGGCGACCGAAATCAGCAAGACCTCGGTCAACGCCGCCTTGAGCAATCTGGCCGATAACGCGGTGGATAACGTGACGCTGGTGCGCCTGTCGGCAGAAGAACTGACCGAGGCACTGAATGAAGTGCGTCCGTTCCGCCGCTTGCACGGCGTGGACTTGAAGAGCTACGACTTCGGCAGCGTCTTCGTCGACCCGCCCCGAGCCGGTATGGACCCGGACACCTGCGAGCTGACCCGCCGCTTCGAACGCATCCTGTACATTTCGTGCAACCCGGAAACCCTGGCCGCCAACATCGCGCAACTCCACGATACGCACCGTGTGGAGCGTTGCGCGCTGTTTGACCAGTTTCCGTATACCCACCATATGGAGTCAGGGGTGTTGCTGGTTCGCCGCTAATCCTTTCCTCTGGAAACACACCCTGTGGGAGCGAATTCATTCGCGAATACGGTAGAACAGACGATAAACAGGTATCGAATGTACTGGCCTCTTCGCGAATGAATTCGCTCCCACGGGTGTTTTACCTAACCTTCGTTACAACGCCTTTATCTGCCCAATCCCCACCGCCTGCGGGCCTTCGCCAATGCCGTTTTCCAGCGGCGCACCAAACGCATCAAGGCTGATCTGGAAACGATCACCGGGTTGAGTCTTCACGCCATCGGCAAACGACAACGTTGCGGTGCCAAAGTAGTGGATGTGCACATCCCCTGGACGCAAGAACTGCGCGTACTTGAAGTGGTGAAATTCAAGGTTCGCCAAGCTGTGGCACATGTTGTCCTCGCCACTGAGAAATTCCTTCTCCCACAGCACCTCTCCATCACGCAAAACCCGACTCATGCCGGACAGATGACGCGGCAGTTCACCGACCCGCAACTCCGGGCCGTACGCGCAATAGCGCAGCTTGGAGTGCGCCAGATACAGGTAGTTACGGCGCTCCATCACGTGGTCGGAAAACTCGTTACCCAGTGCATAACCCAAACGATACGGCTGACCGTTGTCGCCGATCACATAGAGGCCGGTCAACTCAGGTTCCTCGCCCGCATCTTCAGCAAATGACGGCACCGGGAAATCAGCCCCCGGCCGCACGACAATGCTGCCATCGCCTTTGTAGAACCATTCTGGTTGAGCTCCGACCTGACCGACTCCAGGCTTGCCGCCTTCGATGCCCCATTTGAAGATCTTCATGGTGTCCGTCATGCCCGCTTCGACCTGACCGTCATGTTGATGCATTTTGTCCCGCGCCGAGGCGCTGCCCAGATGAGTCAGGCCGGTACCACTGATCAGGCAATGGGCCGGATCTTCGTGATCCAGCGGCGGCAGGATCTGGTGGTTTTGCAGCAGCGAGGCGTAATCCGGACCGGGTTCAGTGCCACGGCTGGCCACTTCATCGGCCAGACTTCTTCCGGCGCGAATGGCGGCAAGGGCCAGCTCGCGTGTGCTTGGAGTTTGACGTACTACGTTGATCGAGTTGCCATCGACGACACCAACCTGGCGTTGACCGGATTGGGTTTCAAATTGGATAAGGCGCATTAGTAGTCCCCACAGAATGAATTCTGTAGGAGCGCGCTTGCCCGCGAAGGGGTCATACCTGCCGCTAGAGATGCATCGAATGTACCGACGTCATCGCGGGCAAGCGCGCTCCTACAAATCGAGCATTACTCGATAATGTTGAAATCGCTCAGATACTCGTCGGAGATTTCCAGCCCTAGGCCCGGTTTGTTGTCGTCCAGCTGGATATATCCATTGACCGGCTGCGGCTCGCCCTTGAACACGTAGTAGAACAGCTCGTTGCCGACCTCGACGTCGAACACCGGGAAGAACTCCGCCATCGGCGAGGCGGTGGTGGACATGGTCAGGTGATAGTTGTGCATCTGTCCGGCATGGGGAATCACGGGAACTGACCAGGCTTCCGCCATGGCGTTGATCTTGCGGGCGGCGGTGATACCGCCGACGCGGTTGGTGTCGTACTGGATAACATCCACAGCACGGCGTTCCAGCAAGTCCTTGAAGCCGTACGAGGTGAATTCGTGCTCGCCGCCAGAGATCGGCATGATGCCCATCTTCTTCAGCTCGATATAGCCTTCGATGTCATCGGCGATCACCGGTTCTTCCAGCCAGCGTGGCTCGAACTCGGCCAGTTTCGGCAACATGCGGCGGGCGTATTCCAGGGTCCAGCCCATATAGCACTCGAGCATGATGTCCACATCTGGCCCGGCCAGCTCACGCAGCGCACGCACCTGTTCGATGTTGCGACGCATGCCCGCGGGGCCGTCTTTCGGGCCATAACCGAAGCGCATTTTCAGGGCGGTGAAGCCTTGATTCAGATAGCCCTGAGCTTCTTCGAGAAACAGGTCGAGGTTGTCATTGGCATAGAGCTTGGAGGCGTAGGTCCAGATTTTTTCCTTGGTGCGCCCGCCCAGCAGTTTGAAGACCGGCTTGTTCACGGCCTTGCCCATGATGTCCCATATGGCGATGTCGATGGCCGAGATGGCCGCCATGCCGATGCCTTTGCGGCCCCAGGCGTGGCTCTGGCGATACATTTTTTGCCAGATGTATTCGTTGTCGAACGGGTCTTCGCCAATGGCGATGGGGGCCAGGTATGTATCAATGATTTCCTTGGCCACACGCGGCGCCAGGGCGCAGTTACCGATGCCGACCAGACCGGTGTCAGTTTCAATTTCCACCACCAGCCAGCCATGGAAACGGAACGAGCCCATGGCATCGCCACGTTCGAAAAGGATGTCGCTGGCATTGGTGCAGAAGTGGGCCTGGGGAGGGACAACCTTGCCTTTCCATTCGAAGACACGGGTGCGGATCGCTTTGATTTTCATGGGCTGCTTTTCCTTGTGTGCCGGTATGTCCTGCATGGCGCGGGACCGGCTTTTTGTAGTTGTTGATCGACAAGTCGATGGGGAAATTTAGCCAGCTGGAAGAGGTGTCGGCTAATCACTTATGCGTATCCAGTGATAGCCTGGGGTGATCGGTTTGGAGGGAAGTCTGTCGTCAGGGTTATAGGATGTCGAAAATCATGTGGGAGCCGGGCTTGCCCGCGATAGGTTCAACACGGTATCTGATACCGAGTCGTTCTTATCGCGGGCAAGCCCAGCTCCCACAGTTTTGAATCGCGTTGAATCAGTAAGAATGTCACCCCATCCGGCAGGCGATTTCGAACGCCTGACGAATCGCGCCGACATTGGCTTTACCCTGCCCCGCGATATCAAACGCGGTGCCATGCGCGGGCGTGGTAATCGGAATCGGCAAACCACCCTGCACCGTCACGCCACGGGAGAAGCCCATCAGTTTGATCGCGATCTGGCCCTGGTCGTGATACATCGTCACCACCGCATCAAAGGCACTGGCATCGCCTTGCACCTTGAGGAAAATCGTATCGCCGGGATACGGGCCATCTGCTGCAATGCCCTGCTCCTGTGCGGTTTTAACGGCAGGACCGATGATGTCCAGCTCTTCACGGCCAAACGAGCCATTGTCGCCGTTGTGCGGGTTGAGGCCGCAAACGCCGATACGCGGACGCTCCAGGCCGTTGCGTTTAAGCGCGGTGTCGATCAGACGAATCGCTTCGACCACGCGATTCTGGTTGAGCATGCCCGGCACCGCGGACAGCGCCACGTGGGAAGTCACGCGCGAGGTCCAGAGGTTATCAAGCACGTTGAACTCACAGAACGGCCCGTCGAAACCCAGCAACTCGGCAAACCAGTGCAGTTCGTCGCTGTGAGCCATGCCCGCCATGTGCAGCGAGGTCTTGTTCAGTGGCCCGAACAACACGGCGTCGGTGGTTTTTGCGGCGGTCAATTCGACAGCGATTTTCAGCGTATCCAGGCAATAGCGCCCACCGATCACACTGGCTTCGCTGCGTGAGAACTCACCGACAGCATCGCCGCGATAGTTGAAAAACAACGGCGTGTCGTCAGTGAAAGTCAGGTCTTGCAGAGACTGCACCTGACGATAGGGAAACTCCTTACCGGCGATCTGCATGCCGCGCTGCATTTCGGCTTCGTCGGCAATCAGGATCACCTGCGCCTGGCTGCGCACCTGCGGCTCGGCCAGAAGGCGGGCAATCAACTCAGGACCAATACCGGCCGGATCACCCAATACCATCGCAATTCGAGTCTTGCTCATGCTTGATTCCTCATCTGTTCGGGCCACGTCTGTGCAGTGGCTGAAGGCTCGCAACGGTAAATACGTCGCGCATTGCTGTAAAAAAGCTGTTGCTGGTCGGCGACAGGCAAATCGCGAACGATCTGTTTGAAGCCGCTGTAGATGTCGTCGAACGAGCCGCACAGGCTGTCCACCGGAAAGTTACTGGCGAACATCGCCCGGTCTGCGCCAAACATGGCGATGATTTCCTGAACGATCCACGCGTTGTCCTCGGCGCGCCATGGTTTGCCCGGCTGGCCCAGGCCAGAAATCTTCACAACGACATTGGGCTGCTCGGCCAGTTGGCTCATCGCAGCATGCCAACCGGCCAGGCCCTGCTCGCTGCGATCAGACGGCAGCCCCGCATGGTTAAGAATGATCGTGGTGTCCGGGAAGTCTTGCGCCAGCTGTTCAGCCTCGGGGAGATTCCACCAGGGCGTCTGCAAATCGAAATGCAGGCCCAAACCGTGAAGAGCGGCAAAACTGCGCCGCCAGTGCTCGTCGCTCATCAGGCTCAGCTGCGACCCCACCTGTTCAGGTGATGTCGGCCCTCCAGGCTTGTGCCTGACGCTGCGCACGCATTTGAAAGCCGCCTGAGCCTTGAGAAGGTCAAGCGCGACCGGATGATCCAGCCAGGCCTGCGCAACGATGGCGTTGGGCACCCCGTAGCGAACGGCCAGTTGCTCGACAAAGCGCGTCTCGCCAATCGGGTCGCGGGGGTCCCATTCCGTTTCGACGTAAACGGTTTGCACTACATGATGCTCACCGGCGTCGGCAAAATACTCTGGCGGCAGGTAACGACGTTTTATCGCGGAATAATCACCGTAGCGAAACGGGATGTTGGATTCCGGGGCCAGCCACGGATGGTGATTAACCTGCGGGTCCCAGAAATGATGGTGGGCATCGACAATCGGCCCGCTCCACAACTCAGACATCCGCCACCTCCTGCTGCCCATCCAGGCTGATAAACAAGGTGGCCAGAACAAACAGTGCCGCGCAGAAGGCAAAGAATGCGAGCACTGCGCCGAAGCCACCGAAGAACTGCAGGATCACCCCGACCAGAATCGGCACGAAGATCCCGCCGATACTGCCCGCCAGATTCATCACACCGCCGATCAGGCCGACACGGGCCGGTGCGGCCAGCAATGCCGGAAAACTCCAGTACAGGCTGCCCCACATCAGGAAGAACGCAGTCATCGCCAACAGTCCGACCGCCGCGAACGGGTTGCTCAGGGTTGGCAGCATCACCAGAGCGGCCAGGGCAATCAGCCCGGAAAAGGTCAGCAAACCTTTGACCGCCAGCCCTCTACGCACGCCTTTGCGAATCAGGCCGTCACACAAAAAACCACCGGTCAGCGAGCCCAGCGCGCCGCAAATAAAGATAACGAAGGTTGCTGCGCCAATGCCTTTGATATCAAAGCCACGAGCCTGAGCCAGATAGCTCGGCCCCCAGGTCAGCAGACCGAAATAGACCATTGCCCAACTGGAGCGTCCGACCAGCAGGCCGGTCAGCGAACGCGCGGCAATGCCCAAGCCTTTGACCGGCGCACGGGCGGCCTCGGCGGCAGGCGTCGCGCGGCCCGCATTGATCTTGTCCAGTTCAGCCTGATTGACCTGCGGGTGCACCGACGGATCATCACGCAGATACCGCCAGGACACCCAGCCCAGCAGTAACGTCGCGACACCGGCAATAACGAATGCCATGCGCCAGGAGTCCAGCGTGGCAATCAGGTAGGCAATGATCAAACCGCCCAGCGCGACACCCAGCGGGCTACCGCTGTCCATCATGACGGCGCCACGGCTGCGCTCGCTGGGGGCCAGCCACAGGGAAATCAGCTTGCCGCCAGACGGAAACAACGGCGCTTCCGCCGCCCCGAGAAACATCCGCGCAAACAGCAGCGAAACGCCGCCTGTTGCGAATCCTGCCAACACCTGGAAAGTCCCCCATAAACCGGTGGACCAAGTGATGACGCGACGCGGACCGAAGCGGTCGATCATCCAGCCACCGGGAATCTGCAGCAGCGCATACGCCCAGAAGAAACTGCTGAGGATCAGGCCCTGCATGCTCGGCGACAGCTCGAACTCTTTGGCGATGGTGGGCATGGCGATGGACAGGGAAACCCGGTCGATGAGGTTGACCATGGTCAGCAGAAAGATGATGGCAAAAATCCGCCAGCGCACCGAAGTGGCTCGCGCGGTAGTGGCGACCGCCGGATTGCCGGTAACGGCAGAGACACCTGCGTCAGGCAGATGCACGGGTGCACTGGAACGATCCATGGTGCTTACCTCGTTTTTTATTGTTGTTGTGGGTGTTGCTGTGGCGCCCACTATCAGAGGCGAAGCGATAACCGTCTAATCAAAAAAATACATACGGTGATAACCCAGGGATATCTTTGAGCGCGCGCTGCCTCTCGGTAAATACTGAAACTGTAGGAGTGAGCTTGCTCGCGATTGGATCTATCAGTCGACTTCAACATGAACTGACTAGACGCCATCGCGAGCAAGCTCACTCCTACAGTCCGACTTCTTCGGCAGCCCAAAAAAGTCTCTACCCCCAGATATCACTGACACGCCTCCAAACTCGCCAACCGATAACCCCAGGCTATCGGTGTATCTGATGTTTTGAGTAGACGCCACCGCAATAGCTTCCCACACTCGACCCAAGATTTGCCGGTCCCTGCATCAGGCAAATCGCTCAAAAAACAATTACAAGAAATAGAGGTTTCATCATCATGCGAACCGCATCCTTTCGACGCGTGTCCCGTCTTCTGCTCGGCTGTTCCCTTGTTTGCGCTGGCACCCTTCCCGCCTTGGCCAATGCCTGGCAACCCGACAAGAACGTTGAAATCATCGTCGCCGGTGGCCCTGGTGGCGGGACTGATCAGCTCGGCCGTCTGATCCAGTCAATCATCACCACTCACAAGCTGCTGGACGTCAACACCGTGGTCCTCAACAAAGGCGGTGGCAACGGGGCCGAGGCGTTTCTGGACCTCAAAATGTCCGAAGGTGATGCCGACAAGCTGGTGATCGGCACCAACAACATTTACCTGCTGCCGCTGGTCTCCAAGCTCGGTTATCAATGGCAAGAGCTGACCCCGGTTGCCGCCGTCGCTGAAGACGACTTCATTCTCTGGACCTACAAAGACGCGCCGTGGAAAGACGCCAAGAGCTTCTACGAGACGGTTAAAGCCGATCCATCCAAACTGCGCATGGGCGGCAGCCAGTCAAAGGACGTCGACCAGACCCTGACCTTGCTGCTGAACAAAACCACAGGCAGCAAACTGGTTTACATCCCGTTCAAAAGCGGCAGCGAAGCCTCGACTCAACTGGCCGGGAAACACATCGCCGCCAACGTGAACAACCCCAGCGAAAGCATCAGCCAGTGGCGCGGTGATCAGGTCCAGCCGCTGTGCGTGTTCAGTAAAGAGCGCATGGGCTACACCGACAAAGTCGCCGGGGACAAATCCTGGGCCGACGTGCCGACCTGCCACGAACAAGGCCTGGGCGTCGATCAGTATCGCTTCCCGCGTACCGTGTTCATGCCAGGCAAAGTCACTGCCGAACAACGCGCGTTCTATACCGAACTGATGCGCAAAGTCTCCGAAGCTCCTGAATTCAAGGCCTACGTCAAACAGAACGCACTGGTGCCAACCTTTCTCGAAGGCGACCAACTGAGCGCCTACATCCAGCAGGACACCGCCCGCGTTACGCCGGTGTTCAAGGACGCTGGCTGGCTGCGCGAGTGAACTGACTGATCAGGCCCCACTGCCGGGTGTTCGCCCGGCAGTTATATCCGGAGGTGTTCCATGCCCCACTCTTCTGAAACATCTGCGCTGGTCGGCACTCGCTGGGTCGAGCTCGGGCTGGCGTTGTTTACGCTGCTGATCGGCGCAGTGGTGATGTACGGCAGCCTTGAGCAAGGTATCGGCTGGGGCGACGCTGGCCCCGAGCCGGGTTATTTCCCGTTCTACATCGGCCTGCTCTTGGGCTGCGCAAGCCTGGGCAATATCGTCCTCACGCTGGTGCGCTGGCAGGCACTGAACATCAGCTTTGTCAGCCGCAGCCAGTTTGCTCAAGTCCTGTCAGTGTTCATTCCCATCGCCCTATTCGTCGCAGCCATGCCGTTCACCGGTATCTACATGGCGTCGGCGGTGTTCATTGCCTGGTTCATGTGGCGTGACCGGGTTAGGGCCAAGCCTTACGGCAAACTGATGATCTGCTCGGTATCGGGCGGCGCGGTCCTGGCCAGCTACCTGATCTTCGCGCTGTGGTTCAAGGTTCCACTGGACGCAGGTCCGGTGGGTGACTGGCTGGCAATGGCCGGGAGATCGATGCAATGAGTGAATTCGACTCCCTGCTGCACGGCATGAACCTGATCCTCACTCCGGGCCATATCGGCCTGATGGTGGTCGGTGTACTGCTGGGCATTCTGGTCGGCGTATTGCCTGGCCTCGGCGCCCCAAACGGCGTGGCGTTGCTGCTGCCATTGACCTTCACCATGTCGCCGGTCTCGGCCATCATCCTTTTATCGTGCATGTACTGGGGGGCGCTGTTTGGCGGGTCGATCACGTCGATCCTGTTCAATATTCCCGGCGAGCCGTCATCGGTGGCGACCACCTTTGACGGCTACCCCATGGCCCGTGACGGCAGAGCCGCAGAGGCGCTGACCGCCGCATTCAGTTCGGCGTTGATTGGCGCACTGGCTGGCGTACTGTTGCTGACCTTTCTCTCGACACGCATTGCCGAATTCGCCATGTCGTTCAGCTCGCCGGAGTTCTTTGCGGTGTATCTGCTGGCGTTCTGCACGTTTATCGGCATGAGCAAAAACCCGCCGTTGAAAACCGTGGTCGCCATGATGATCGGCTTTGCCATGGCGGCGGTCGGCATGGACACCGTGTCCGGCAACTTGCGCCTGACTTTCGACCAACCGATCCTGATGACCGGGATCAGCTTCGAGGTCGCGGTAATCGGCCTGTTCGGTATCGGTGAAATTCTCTGCACCGTTGAAGAAGGCCTGGTATTCCGCGGCGAACATGCGCGCATTACACCGATGACGATTCTGCGTACATGGGCCAAATTACCGCGCTACTGGCTAACCATTTTGCGCAGCACGCTGGTGGGTTGCTGGATGGGCATTACACCGGGCGGCCCGACGGCTGCGTCGTTTATGGGTTACAGCCTGGCGCGCCGCTTCTCGAAAAACCGCGACAACTTCGGCAAGGGTGAAGTCGAAGGCGTTATTGCACCGGAAACAGCTGACCACGCCGCGGGCACCAGTGCCCTATTGCCAATGCTGACCCTGGGCATTCCAGGTTCGGCGACGGCTGCGGTGATGATGGGCGGTTTGATGATCTGGGGTCTGCATCCCGGCCCGACATTGTTTGTCGAGCAGCACGATTTCGTCTGGGGCCTGATCGCCAGCATGTATCTGGGCAACGTCGTCAGTCTGATCGTGGTGCTGGCAACCGTGCCGCTGTTCGCCTCGATCCTGCGCATTCCGTTCTCGATCATTGCCCCGATCATCATCATGATCTGTGCAATTGGCGCGTACTCGGTGCATAACTCGCTGTTTGATGTCGGGCTGATGTTGGTCTTTGGCGCCTTGGGCTACCTGTTCAAAAAGCTCGGCTACCCGATTGCGCCACTGGTTCTGGCGGCTGTTCTGGGCGACAAGGCGGAAGATGCCTTCCGCCAGTCGATGCTGTTTTCCGACGGGCAATTGGGCATTTTCTGGTCCAATCCGTTGGTGGGCAGCCTGACCACGGCGGCGCTGCTGATGTTGTTCTGGCCGCTGATTTCCAGTGGCATCAGAAACGCATTGGGCTGGCGCACGCGTCATGCAGCCAAAGCGAAATCCGCGCAATGAATGGCAAGGGGCTAGTAAGCCCTGACATTTCTTGTCAGGCTCAGCCCCAGACTTTTCCGCGAGACGCGATCATGACCCGTATTCCTGATGCCAACGTGATTCACAGCCGCCTGCGCCTTCGCCAGTTACGGTTGATGCTGGCGCTTCAGGAACTGGGATCGTTGCGTCGGGCTGCCGACAACATTGGCATGACTCAACCCGCTGCGACCAAGATGCTTCACGAAGCGGAAGACTTGCTCGGCGTCGAACTGTTTGAGCGCCTGCCACGAGGCATGCGCGCCACGCAGTTCGGCGAAACCGTTATCTATTACGCGCGCATGGTGTTTGCCGAATTGAGCGGCATGCGTGAAGAACTGGTTGCGCTGGAGTCCGGCAACCTTGGCCGGGTCGCAGTGGGCGCGATTCCCGCACTGGCTTCTGGCCTGCTGACCCGAACCATCGCCGAATTGAAGAAAAGCCATCCGCGTCTGTCCATGAGCATCCAGGTCGATACCAGCGATGTGCTGGTGCAGGCGTTACTGCAGGATCAACTGGACGTGGTGCTCGGCAGGATTCCCGGCGGTGCGCGCTCAGATGATCTGCTGTTCGATAGTCTGGGCGAAGAAGAACTCTGCGTGGTTGCTGGCGCAAAGCACCCCATGGCCAACGCAACGCAACTGGGCTGGGGCGACATGCAAGACATGACCTGGGTCCTGCAACAGCACCCGAGTCCGATGCGTTCGATCATCAATCAGGTGTTCCACAATGCCAGGGTCGACATCCCCAGCAGCATTGTTGAAACCACGTCGATCATGACCTTGCTGTCGCTGGTGCAACAGACTGACATGCTCGGCGTAACACCTTTGTCGGTGGTCGAGGACTATCCCGGACGCGACTTGCTGGCGGTGTTGCCGATCAAATTCGAGGCGCGGCTGCCGCCTTACGGCCTGATTACCCGTCGCCATCGTGTTCAGTCATCGGCCATGCAGGCGTTCATGAACTCAGTCAAAAGCGAACAACGTCTCGTACGTGGCTAATTACCCGGACTGACCGCGAACTATTTGCCTCCTGCTCCTCTCTACTCCTGCGCTAGATGTACGTCGTTCAACTCCCATTCAGGTCATGCGTCTGACAATCGGACTGGCGCAGGCTGTGGGTAGCAGCGACACTCCTTACAGGATTAAAAGAGGATTCCCACATGCTATGGAAAAAGGGTCGGCGCAGCGATAACGTCGTGGACGCACGTGACGGCAGCAGCGGCGGCGGTGGGATGCGCATCGGAGGCAAGGGACTCGGCATCGGCGGCGTGATCATCATCGTGGCTATCGGTCTGTTGACCGGTCAGGACCCGATGCAGATTCTCGGCCAGCTCACCGGCCAGGCGACGCAGGCGCCAACGTCCAGCGAGACCCGCCAGGCGCCACCGGCCAACGATGAACAGGCAGAGTTCGTCCGGTCGATTCTCGGCGACACCGAAGACACCTGGCGCGCTGCTTTCCAACTGGGCGGCCGCCAATATAAAGACCCGACGCTGGTGCTGTTCAGCGGTCAGGTGCAGTCCGCGTGTGGATTTGCCACATCGGCCAGCGGGCCGTTCTACTGCCCTGCCGACCAGAAAGTCTATCTGGACATGGAGTTCTTCCGCGAAATGTCACAACGCTTCAAGGCCGCAGGCGATTTTGCTCAGGCCTATGTAATTGCTCACGAAGTAGGCCACCATGTACAGACACTGCTGGGCGTTTCGGAAAAGGTTGATGCCGCCCGCCGCAGTGGACAGCGCATGGAGGGCAGCAACGGTTTGCTGGTTCGCCAGGAGCTTCAGGCTGACTGTCTGGCAGGTGTTTGGGCCTACAACGCACAAAAGCGTTTGAACTGGCTTGAGCCGGGTGATATTGAAGAAGCCTTGAATGCAGCCAACGCCATTGGCGATGATCGCCTTCAGCAACAGGGTCAGGGGCGCGTAGTGCCGGACTCGTTTACACACGGGACATCCGCCCAACGGGTTCGCTGGTTCAAAACCGGCTTTGCCCAGGGCCAACTCAACCAATGCGATACGTTCGCCGCCAAGAGCCTCTGATCACATGATGAAACCGCTGCTGATCCTGTCGTTAAGCACCCTTCTGAGTTTCAACGCTCACGCCGAGGATCAGGCGGTCACATCCATCAGCCCGGAGCGCCTGACAATCAATGGCACCCAGGCGACGCTCGGCATGAGCCTGAACTGGAATCAGCCCCGGCCGCAGATCGAGCGTGCAGTGATCGTGCTGCATGGCCGGCTGCGTAACGCACCGACTTACCTGCGCAGCATCGAACGCGCTGCCAACCAGTCGAAGCAGCGTAATAAAACCCTGCTGATCGCCCCGCAGTTTCTCGACGAGAAAGACATCACTGCGCATCACCTTGGCGACAACGTGTTGCGCTGGCATGGCGACCAGTGGATGGCGGGTGAAAACGCGGTTGGACCGAAGCCGGTCAGCTCGTATCTGGTCATCGACCACATTCTGCGTCGCCTGAGCGACAGCAAGCTGTTCCCGAACCTCAAGGAAATCGTCATCGCCGGGCATTCCGGCGGTGCGCAAGTGGTACAGCGCTACTTGATGATCGGCGGCAAGGAAGACGTGCTGCTGAAAAAGGAAGGCATCAAGCTGCGCTACGTGATCGCCAACCCTTCGTCGTATGCCTACTTTGATACCGAGCGACCGTTGCCCGTGACCAAGGTCAGTTGCCCGGGCTTCAACGAATGGAAATACGGTCTGAACGGCATGCCGCCTTACGCGGGCAAAGTCAAAACGGCCGAGATCGAAGACGATTACGTAAAACGCGACGTGACTTACTTGCTTGGTGAGAAAGACATCGACCCGAAACACCCGGCTCTCGACAGGACCTGCGGCGCAGAAGCGCAAGGCTCACAACGTCTGGAACGTGGCGAGAACTTCTTCAAATACCTGCAGAAACGTCATCCACAGGGGCTGAATCAGCATCTGGTGATAGTGCCCAATGTCGGCCACAGCGGCGACGGAATCTTCACCTCACCCCAAGGGCAGGCGGTATTGTTCAAGGATTTTTGAATCTGAACACCAATCCCCGGTAGGAGCGAACTTGTTCGCGAAGCGTCAGACCTGATTCACCGCGCAACCCCTCTCGCCAACAAGTTGCCTCCTACCCGACACCGCGCCAACCGGTACGAGCGAACTTGTTCGCGAAGCGGCAGACCTGAAACACCGAGCATCCCCTCTCGCCAACAAGTTGCCTCCTACCCGACACCGCGCCAACCGGTAGGAGCGAACTTGTTCGCGAAGCGTCAGACCTGATTCACCGCGTAACCCCTCTCGCCAACAAGTTGCCTCCTACCCGACACCGCGCCAACCGGTAGGAGCGAACTTGTTCGCGAAGCGTCAATCCAGCAAAGCCCGTATTTCCCCACAATCCTGCGCATGCCAGTCCGCCAATTCCGGCCAGGGGTTCTCCGGCAGGTTGACCAGGATGGTTTTGGTACCGGCCGCACGCCCGCAATCCAGGTCAAAACGGTAATCCCCCACCATGACCATTTGCGCGGCAGGCACCTGCCAGGCATTCGCAAAGTGCAACAACCCGGCGGGGTCTGGCTTATGCGGGGCTTCGTCACGACCGAGGATGTCCTCCACCGCAAAGCAATCCGCCAGACCAATGGCCTCCAGCGTCACATGGGCCAACTCCTGGGCGTTGCGGGTCAGGATGCCCAGACGATAACCGCGCCCGGCCAGTTCGCGAACCAGTTCAACGGCACCGGGCGCAGCTTTGGAAGCGAGAGCCAGCTCCCGCTCATGCTCCAACAGCCAGGCATGCTTGGCTGCCGCGACATCAGCAGGCAACGCCGCCAGATGCCCAAGAATGTCGTGATCCTGCGGGATATCCAGCGCACGTTTGATCGCCGGGAAATCATGGGCGGCCACGGTCAGCGTGCCGTCCATGTCGAAGACCCAGTGGCGAATCCCGGAAAGACTCATGCCCAGTCCTTGCGATGACGAATCAAACCTTCCTGGCTGACCGACGCCACCAGTTGCCCGGCGCGGTTGTAGACGCTGCCCCGGGAGAAACCACGGGAATTGCCCGCCCATGGACTGTCCATGGCATAAAGCAGCCAGTCATCAGCCCGCAGATCGCCGTGGAACCACAGCGAATGGTCGAGGCTGGCGACCTGCATATCTTTCTGCCAGACCGTCTTGCCATGGGGCAACAAAGAGGTAGTCAGCAGATTGAAGTCCGACGCGTAAGCCATCAGGTATTTGTGCATCGCAGGCACTTCCGGCAGCGAGCCGTCGGTGCGGAACCAGATGTACTTAACGGCCTCGGTCGGCTGCGGGTTGTAAGGATCGCTGGCAGTGACCGGGCGAAACTCGATAGGCTTTGGGCAGAGCATCTTGTCGCGCATGTTCTCAGGAATTAGGTGCGCCCGTTGCTGCATCAGTTCCAGCTCTGAAGGCAGGTTTTCCGGGCCAACAATTTGCGGCATCGAGGTCTGGTGCTCAAAACCCTGCTCGTCGTATTGAAACGAAGCACTGCAGGTGAAGATCGGCTGACCTTTCTGGATCGCCGTCACCCGGCGCGTGCTGAAGCTGCCGCCATCGCGAACCCGATCCACCTGATACACCACCGGCAAACCAGCATCCCCCGGACGCAGGAAATAACCGTGCAAAGAGTGCACGTGCCTTGCGTCTTCAACGGTCTGGCTCGCCGCCGACAGCGACTGCCCCAGAACCTGGCCGCCAAACAGCTGACGAAAGCCAAGGTCCTGACTGCGGCCACGGAACAGGTTTTCTTCAATCGGTTCCAGGCTCAACAGCGCAACCAGATCATCCAACACTTGGCTCATTCATTACTCCTCGCACAAACGGTTCGTCCGCCTATCAAGCGTGACAAAAGCTGAAATGATACAGAATTTAACGTCATCAGCCCCTTCAAGCTTGCAGCGTATCCAGCCATTGTTGACGAGTAATGCGATACAGCACGTGAGGCTGCAACGGATGTTCCGGCGGCAGGTTCGGATGTTCGAAGTCATCGACCGGGTCCGTGGTCATGCCGATCACCTGCATCACTTTTTGCGAAAGCTCATTGCTTTGCGCTGCGAACGACACGATCTCATCTACTCCCAGGTGCTCGAACCCACAACCCATAGCCGTCCAGGCCGCTTCGCTGGCGTAACCAAAGCCCCAGTGCTCCCGAGCCAGACGCCAGCCAATCTCAATGGCCGGAGTGAAGTGTGATTCAAAATTCACCACGCCAAGCCCGGTGAAGCCAATGAACTGGCCGGTGTCCTTGCGCTCTAGCGCCCACAAGCCAAACCCCAGCTCAGCAAAGTCCCCGCGTATGCGGCCGATCAGTGCAGCGCTTTCCAGGTAACTCAGTGGCTCAGGAAAATAGCGCATGACATTGGGGTCCGCACACATGTCGGCAAACGCCTGTAAATCGTCATCTCGCCATTGGCGCATCAACAATCGCGCACTCTCGAGTTTAAGAATCGGCTCCATCGGTTTCTCCATTAACCGGTCAGTCACTGTGTCGGCCAGTGTAGCTTTGCGTTGTTTCACAAAGCTGGGCGTTCAGGGGCAATGCTGGCACTATCCGGCTTCGACCTCTGAACGGACCCGAAATGTCCCTGCCGCTCATCTATCACGAGGATTACAGCCCGGACTTCCCGGCTGATCATCGCTTTCCCATGGACAAGTTCCGCCTGCTGCACGATCACCTGATCGACAGCGGCCTGACCAGCGACGCTGCCTTGCTGCGACCGCAGATCTGCCCGAACGACATTCTCGCACTGGCCCATGACCCTTCTTATATACGGCGTTACATGGAAGGTGACTTGTCCCGCGAGGATCAGCGGCGTCTCGGCCTGCCCTGGAGCGAGGACCTGGCACGGCGCACGGTACGTGCCGTGGGCGGTTCGTTGCTGACCGCTGAACAGGCCCTCCAGCACGGGCTGGCGTGTCATCTGGCAGGCGGCACGCACCACGCGCATTACGACTATCCAGCCGGATTCTGCATTTTTAATGATCTGGCGGTGATCAGTCATTATCTGCTGCAAAGCGGTCGCGTCGGCAAAGTCCTGATCTTCGATTGCGACGTGCACCAGGGCGACGGCACGGCGCGGATTCTCGCTGATACCGAGGACGCGATTACGGTCTCGCTGCACTGTGAAAAGAACTTTCCGGCGCGCAAAGCCGAGAGCGACTGGGACATCCCGCTGCCGATGGGCATGGGCGATGACGAATACCTGAAAGTCGTCGATGACTTGCTTAACTACCTGTTGCCGTTCTATCAGCCCGACCTGGTGCTCTACGATGCCGGCGTCGATGTCCATCAGGATGACGCCCTGGGCTACCTGAAACTGACCGACGCCGGAGTGGCCGCCCGCGATGAAGCGGTGCTGCGCCACTGCATCGGGCGCAACATCCCGGTCATGGGCGTGATTGGCGGCGGCTACAGCAAAGACCGCCACGCCCTGGCACGCCGCCACGGCATCCTGCATCACAGCGCGCAGAGGGTCTGGGTGTCGGAGGGGTTGTGAATGTCATCGCCTGAACCGACGCCTTCGCGAATGAATTCGCTCCCACAGGTGAAATACGCAATCCCCGTGGGAGCGAATTCATTCGCGAAGAGTGATGGTCTGACACCGCAAAAGCTCGATGACAATTCTCGGTTAGAATGCCCCACCAAACCGCAAAGACACGCACCTCGCCATGACCGACTTAACACCGACCACCACTCCCTCAGTCGCCATCATCGGCGGCGGCCCCGCTGGTTTGATGGCGGCCGAAGTGTTGAGTCAGGCTGGCATCAAAGTCGATCTGTATGACGGCATGCCCTCAGTGGGGCGCAAGTTTCTGCTGGCGGGCGTCGGCGGCATGAACATTACCCATTCCGAGCCTTACCCGGCCTTCCTTTCCCGCTACGCCGAACGCTCCGGCAATGTCGCTCCGCTGCTGCGCGGGTTTGGCGCGGATGATCTGTGCGAATGGATTCACAGCCTCGGTATCGAAACCTTCATCGGCAGCTCGGGCCGGGTCTTCCCTACCGACATGAAGGCCGCGCCACTGCTACGTGCCTGGCTCAAACGCTTGCGTGAGAGCGGCGTCACGATCCACACGAGGCATCGCTGGCTCGGCTGGGATATCGCAGGCAACATACGCATCGCTCGCCCCGAAGGCGAAATAACCCTGAACCCAGATGCCGTGTTGCTCGCACTGGGCGGCGCAAGCTGGTCAAGGTTGGGCTCTGACGGCGCATGGTGGCCGCTGCTGGCCGAGCGTGGCGTTGATCTCAAGACACTTCAAGCCGCCAACTGCGGTTTCGAAGTGGCTGGCTGGAGCGAGTTGCTGCGCAGCAAGTTCGCCGGTGCACCGTTGAAAAATATCGGCATCGGCATGCACGGCCAGACACCTCGCTTGGGTGAATGCGTGATTACCGACAACGGCGTAGAAGGCAGCCTGATCTATGCCCTTTCGGCGCAGATTCGTGAAGAAATGAATCAGCAGGGTTCTTCCACCGTCCTGATCGACCTGCTACCGGGCAAGGCGTCTCCAGCCATTCAGAAAGCCCTGGAAAAACCCCGGGGCTCACGTTCCATGTCCAAACACTTGCACAGCCAGTTGGGTATCGATGGCGTCAAAGCCGCCTTGTTGCGCGAACTGGCTCCGCGTGAGGCTTTCGATGATCCCGCTCAACTGAGCCGGGCCTTGAAAGCCTTGCCGCTGACCGTGATCAAAGCGCGCCCACTGGACGAAGCCATCAGTACCGCAGGCGGTGTAACCTTTGAAGCCATGGACCAGCGCCTGATGCTCAAGCAGTTACCTGGCGTATTCTGCGCCGGAGAAATGCTCGACTGGGAAGCGCCAACCGGCGGTTACCTGCTCACGGCATGCTTCGCCAGCGGCAAGGCTGCGGGGCTTGGGGTTCTGGAGTGGTTGAAGGAGACTCAACACAATTCCCCTGTGGGAGCTGGGCTTGCCCGCGATAGGGCTGGACTCGATCTAAAGTGAACCGCGTGCAGCCCTATCGCGGGCAAGCCCAGCTCCCACAGGTTCCCGGCCAGATGCACGACCGCACGGCGACGGACACAAAAATGATTCAGGACACCCCATGAACCTCGAAGAACTCACCCAACGCCTGCACCGCATCCGCGATCAGAACGACTGGAAGCAGTTTCACAGCCCCAAGAACCTGACCATGGCCGCCAGCGTGGAGATGTCCGAGCTGGTGGAAATCTTCCAGTGGCTGACCGAAGACCAGTCCCGCCAGTTGCCGCCCGAGAAGCTGGAACATGCCGGTCAGGAAGTGGGCGATATCATTCTTTATTTACTGCTGTTGTGCAGCGAACTGGGCATCGACATGGACACCGTGGTTCGCAGCAAGCTGGCTGACAGTGAACGCAGGTTTGCCAAATGAGTGATCGTCACTTCGATCAACTGGCGACCCGATTCGCCGAAAAAATCTACGGCGGTGCCAAGGGTGCGATTCGCCTCGCGGTCCTACAGGCTGACCTGACCGAAGCGCTGCCCGAACGCCCGTTGCGCGTGCTGGATATCGGTGCCGGGCTGGGCCACATGTCGTTGTGGCTGGCGGAGCGCGGCCATGACGTGACGCTCGCCGAACCGGCCGCCCCCATGCTTGAAGGTGCGCGCCAGCGATTCGCCGACGCAGGCCAGACCGCTACGTTCATTCAGGCGCCCTGGCAGGAACTCTCGGATCAACTGCATGAGCCCTATGATCTGGTGCTCTGCCACGCCGTGCTGGAATGGCTGGCCGAGCCGCACACGATCCTCCCGGTGCTGCGTCAGTTGACCAAAGCCGATGGCTGGCTGTCCCTGGCGTTTTATAACCGCGACGCGCTGATCTATCGCAACCTGCTCAAAGGCCACTTCAAGAAAATGCGCAAGAACGACATGGCGGGCGAGAAACAAAGCCTGACCCCGCAGCAGCCTCTTGATCCGCGGGAATTGGCGGCGCAACTTGAAGGCCTTTGGCGTGTCGAAACCCAGAGCGGTGTCAGAGTGTTTCACGACTACATGCCGGTGGAGTTTCAGGCCCGGGCCGAACTCGTGGACTTGCTGGAAATGGAACTGGCTCACCGTCGGCATCCCGCCTATGCAGGGTTGGGTCGTTACCTGCATTGGGTGTGTCGCCCGCTCTGATTCTCGCCAAGCGCCGGGGTGATCACAGGCAGTCCGGCGTTGCTGATCTCCGTTTCCTGTCTTAGAAGGCCACTTTGCGGAGGCCATGATGAAACGCCGCCTTGCTTTGATTCCTCTTTTCCTCGGTCTGGCTGCGTGCCAGAGCGATAACCCGTATCGCGCCGATTCCAGACCACTGCCCCCTGCCCCCGCTCACGCGGCCAATGCCGTGGACATGAGCGCGTACCCGGCAGCGCCACGGGACTACGGACGCTATCGCAACTGGACCTGGCGCAACAACCAACTGCCCGGCGGCTCTGCCTGGGCTGATTCGGCGCAAATCGCCGAGGCGGTCAGCAATGGCCTGGATCAGCGCGGTCTGCGCCCGGCCAACAGCACGCAACCTGCAGACCTGCAAGTCAGTGCGCAAACCCGCATGGAAACCCGCACCCGTCAGGTGCGTGACGACTATTCCGATCCCTACTATGGCGGCAGCGGAATCGGCTATGGCCGCGGCCCATACGGCAACCGCTATGGCGGTTATGCCAGCGTGCCGATCGTGCGCACTTATCAGGAACAGGTAGTCGTCGTCAGCATCAGCCTGTTCGACGCCCGCGACGGCCAGCCTGTGTGGAGCGCCAGTGCAGAGACGCAAAACCGCGGCGATCAATCGGATCGATCCAAGGCCCTGCGTCAGGCTGTGCAAAAAGCATTGAGCGCGTATCCTCCTTCCTGACATCTTCGGAGAACTGCCATGTTTCGCCGCCTTGCTCTGCTGTCCCTGCTGGTGCTGCTCAGTGCCTGCCAAACCAACCAGATCAATCGTGACTTCGACGCCAGTCGTGATTTTGGCGGCTACCGCAGCTGGAGCTGGAAGGAGCCCGGCGTGCAGTACCAGCCTGATGATCCACGAATCAAGAGCGATCTCACCGACCAGCGTATTCGCCAGTCGATTGGCGAACAGCTCGACCAGCGCGGCTTGCGCATGGCCCCGGCAGGTGCCAATGGTGATCTGAAGGTGCAAGCCTGGCTGATCATGGAAAACCGCCAGCAACTGGTCAGTACCAATTACGGCGGAGGCTGGGGCCCTTGGGGAGGTTACGGTTACTGGAACGCACCGATGACCGAAACCCGCAGCGTGGACTACAAGGTCACAACCCTGCAGATCGACCTGTTCGACGGCAAGGACGGCAAGCTGGTCTGGCGCGGCAGCACGGAGCGCATCCTCAATCAGGACAACGCCCCCAATGCTCGTGAAACGGCTATTCGCCAGACAGTGGCGAAGATTCTGGAGCAATATCCGCCCCGTTAAATGGCGGTCGTTAGTTGAGGGGCCGACAATAATGGCCCCTTTTTAAATAGGTATAAGAAGTAAGTACCTGCGACTTCAATGTGTTAAATCTTCCCGTGCTCGAAAAACGATTAAACGTCAAAAAACTTTTTTAACGCTCAAATACGTCGACTGCAGACGGCAAACTTTCGGCTTCAATATCGCAATAGTTCGCTCCACACCGGGCCTGTAGGAGTGAGCTTGCTCGCGATCGCGTCAGTTCCGGCGATAAATTCTTCAATCAGAAAACCAAATCGCGAGCAAGCTCACTCCTACAGGGTCCGTGTTACCTGGAGGCATACGCATTGCGTTAACGAGTACCGCCAATGCCCCCAAAGAAGCCGCCCACTAGTCGCAAACAATGCTTAACACTATGTACATAACGCGAAAGTCTGACTACGGTAGTAAAGGTCTCAGGGAACACGTGACCTTAGATCGTATCGATAAAGCGTGAGTTTTGACTCTGACAACGCTTTGTATTTCGCAGACAGGGAGTAGCGCGTGAACATAAATTCTTCAGTGAAAGTACTAGTCGTCGACGACCAGCCTTCCGTTGTAAACGAGCTAAGCGGTTTTCTACAAAGCAACGGCTACGAATGCACTGGCAGTTATTCAAGCAAAGAAGCACTCGAACAATTTCGCAACGACCCTGCAATCGGCATCGTCCTTTGCGAGCTGAATATGCAAGCACCCGACGGCCTTGAGCTGGTTCAGGCGCTCAAGCTGGCCGCCGGTAAAAAGCGGGTATT
Organism: Pseudomonas quasicaspiana; assembly: GCF_021147825.1. Taxonomy (NCBI): domain Bacteria; kingdom Pseudomonadati; phylum Pseudomonadota; class Gammaproteobacteria; order Pseudomonadales; family Pseudomonadaceae; genus Pseudomonas; species Pseudomonas quasicaspiana. The sequence goes on along the minus strand of NZ_JAGTPI010000062.1, from coordinate 11,897 downwards.
CGAAACCATCGTCCTGACCGTCAACGACGACAAACAGGATGTGATCAAAGCCCTGCGTGCCGGCGTTGCTGATTACTTTCAGAAGCCGGTGAATCTCCGTGAGGTGCTCGAAGGCGTCCAGCGCCAGGAAGCCGTGCTGCATGAACGGCAAAAGAGCTACCGCCAACTGGGTGAACTCAACGAAAAGCTGCGGTTTCTTGCCGCGTCCATTGATGGTCTTTATGAAGATCTGGACCAGCTACGTCGTCCGCTACTGACCACTGCCCGTGCCGAGGAAGACATCGAGAGCGAGATGGACCTGTCGATGCTCTTCGCCCCCCTCTCCCCTCGCCAGCAAGACGTAGCCAAGCTGGTCGCCAAAGGTCATACCAACTATCAGATCGGCTGCAAGCTGGGCATCACTGAGAACACCGTCAAACTGTACGTATCGCAGGTGCTGCGCCTGACCCACATGCATAACCGCACGCAACTGGCATTGGCCGTGTCACCGAGCGGGGCAAGTCGGCAACGGGACACGGCTCATTGATACACGTCGCTCAATCGACGGTATCAAACACAACCCGTGCAGTCTGACCGCTTTCATCCAGCACGCTTAGCTCATAACGACCGAGGCGTGTGAGGGTCGGGCTGAAACGGGCCTGATTGTCGGTGTCGGCCATCGGCACGCCATCGACAAACCACCAGCGACGACCACTGCCGCCCAAGGCGGATAGATTCAGGCGCAGCGCCTGCCGACTGCCAGCAGGCAAACGTAAATGATCGCCCTCGCGAACGCCGATGATCGACAGGGGCGGTGCCAGATTCAGACCTTGAGGCGGGCATGTAGGATCGACTGCGGGCAAGCGTGCTTCCCGGCGTTCGTCACGCGCCAGCCAGGGTTCCAGGGCGGCGGGCCATAGAATCAGATCCTGCGCCTTCGCCCCTGGACAACCCGCCCCAACCCGCAAGCCCTGAGTATTGACCCAGATTTTTTCCTGCAATCCCAGACCCAACGGCTGATCAATGGCCTGCAAGGTTGGCGGCGTGGTGCCTTCCAGTGTCCAGGCAAACCGCTGCCTGCGACAATTCGGATCGTTCTTCCTCATGGGCTGGCCCAACGGCCAACAGATCGCTGCCACGCCCACGCTCGACGGGACTGGCTGAATCGGCGCGGTGATACCTCGCTGACTGTCTCTATTGGCCAGCACGTCATGAACCTGCAACATCAAAGGTGCGGCCGAAGCCAGGCCAAACTGCCCCGGCACCGGCGTGCCGTCGGGACGACCGATCCACACCCCGACCAGAAAACGCGGCCCGACACCAATGGCCCAGGCATCACGAAAACCGTAACTGGTGCCGGTCTTCCAGGCCAGCTGTGGCCGCTGCACCAGTTCAGCGTGAGGATCAAGATCCGGGCGCGACTGGCCACTGAGTATCTTGCGAATAATCCACGCCGCGCCCGGTGACATCATGCGTCGTTCCCGCAGCGGAGCATCGGGTTGCAAGCGGATATCAGCGCTGCGCCCGCCCCGCGCGAATGCGCTGTAACCACCGACCAAGTCTTCCAGACGGCTACCAACGCCGCCGAGGATCATCGCCAGATTGGGTTCGGCCAGCGGCGGCAGGGTCAACGGCACGCCGCCGTTGCGCAACTCGGCGGCAAAACGTTTCGGTCCGTAGGCTTCCAGTAGTTGTACCGCGGGCAAGTTGAGGGACATCGACAACGCTGAACTGGCGGCCACCGCCCCGCTGAACCCCGCCGCAAAATTACCTGGCCGGTAATCACCGTAATGGCGTGGTACGTCCTGCATCAGGGATTCCGAATGGATCAGCCCCGCATCCATCGACAGCCCGTAAAGGAACGGTTTAAGGGTCGAACCAGGCGAACGCAGGGCGCTGATCATGTCCACATGGCCAAAACGCTTGGCATCGTTAATGTCCACCGAACCAACGTATGCGCGTACCGCCATGTTTTGCGCCTCGACCACGAGGATCGCCGCCGAGGTGCGCTCCGGCAATCGGGCACGCCAGCCCAGCAGCAGATCTTCAAGACGACGCTGTAGTCCGGCATCCAGCGTGGTGCGAATCAACGGCGGGCTGTCCGGACGGTTCAAACGCCGCGCCAGCAGTGGAGCGAGGCTTGGCTCCTGACGCGGGGCCAGCAGTAACGGCTCCTCCAGGGCCTCGTCTACTGCCCGTTGCGGCCAGACCTGAAATTGCGCCAGACGTTTAAGGACCTTGTCCCGAGCAACCTGCGCCCGTTGTGGATGACGATCAGGCCGCAGGCGGCTCGGCGCTTGGGGCAGCACCGCCAACATTGCCGCTTCGGAGCGGGTCAATTGTTGCGGAGACTTGCCCAGATAGGCCCAACTGGCAGCGGCAACACCCTGCAACGTGCCGCCAAACGGCGCGCGATTGAGATAGATGGCAAGAATTTCATCCTTGGACAGGTGCCATTCCAGCTGCATCGTGCGCCACAGTTGTCGCACCTTGCCGGGTAAGGTACGCGCATGCGGGTCGAGCAACCGCGCGACCTGCATCGACAACGTGCTGCCGCCCGACACTACCCGCGCACCCTTGAGGTTCTGCCACGTCGCCCGCACCAGCGAGAGCGGGTTGACCCCGGGATGGCTGTAAAACCAGCGATCTTCGTAAGTCAGCAATGCTTCGATGTAATACGGCGATACTTGGTTGATCGACACCGGATAACGCCACACCCCGTCAGCATCGGCGAAACGCCAAAGCGGCGTCCCGTCTTCGGCCAGCACCACGCGCGCGAGGTCGTCTTTGGGTAATGGCAGCGGCCAGATGCGGTCGGCGAGCCAGAGCAGGGTGATGATCAAAGCCAACCCGGCAATAAGCCAGAGACCCATCTTGCGGGCTACTGCATAGCCCTGTGGGAGCGAATTTATTCGCGAAGGCTTTTGCAGACTCGGCATCTTCATGACAGAAATACCGATTCGCGAATGAATTCGCTCCCACAGTTACTGCGTACAATCAGCCTCAACTTGGGACGACAAGGCAAAACGCCCTTACACTCCACGGAACTCGCCGTGCCAATTGATAGCCAAAGCGAACAGTCGCCTTTTCCCATGACCTTCATCAGGACGCACATATGCAGGTAGAAAGCTTTTTCGAATGGCTGGGCCAGGCGCTCGGCGCGGTCATCCGCTTTATCGTCGATGGACTGGAATGGTTCTTCAATCTCTTCGCCAGCGCAGGCGGAAATTTTGTTGATGGGTTGTCCCGCACTTTGGGCATGGATACTTCACTGGTCAGCATCCTGGCGTTGATCGTCGGTTTGCTGTTCCTGTACTCGGCGATCCGCGCCTTTATGCGCGCTTCAATCATCATGGGCATCATCTGGCTGGTGCTGGGCCTGTGGTTGCTGAGCTGGATTATTCATTGATGCGCCCTAACCTGTAGGAGCGCGCTTGCCCGCGATTGCGGCGTATCAGGCGAAAACTTATTGACTGATCTGACGCCGTCGCGGGCAAGCGCGCTCCTACCGGGATTTGCGTACTTACTTACCCTTCACCACCATCTGCGCCGCCGCTTCACCCAGCGCCTGCCAGTTCGGCCGATACATCGACTCCACTTGCGGCGGCGGTACACGGTAGATACCCGGCGTTACGGCACGAGCCAGATACAACAGGTGCACCGTGTTGTAACCGTTCAAATCCAGCGCAGCAACGAAGCGATCACCGCGGTATTCCTGATGTTTGATACCGGCATTCTCCATCGACTGACGCCACTCTTTCACGGACTCGCTGGCGTCTTCCAGGCTGGCAGCGCTTTGCGCCAGATTCTGGTTTTCCAACTCAAGCCCGGCCGGGAGCAAATCTACAACCAGTGCGTCCGGCACCCGTTGCTGAGCTTTGACCTCGATGTGCACCAGCAGTAGCTGGCCGCTTTTCAACGCGTTGAGGTTGGCTGGTTCGCCATCAAGGCCAAGGTACTCGCGACGAATACTAAGGTTCTCGCCTCCAGCCACCGGTGCCTGAGTCGGATAACCCGACAGCGTCAGTTGCTGATAAAGCGTCGCACTGCCCTGATTCTGTACCGACATAGGCGAATCCAGCAGTGGCCCGTCAAGCTTCAGGCCTGGCTGCTCGTTACTCAGCTCGCGACTTTCAGCGCCCGCATGAAGCGTCGCAGTCCATTTACTTTCCGGCTTGCCCAACAGATCACGCCCCGCAAGGAACAGCGCATTGCGCTCCTGGGTGGACAGATAGCGGCTTGCGGCCACTTCATCGGCCAGGGCAAACAGGCGCTGGTCGCGCTTGTCGGCAGCCAGATTGTTTTCCTCAAGCAGCGCCAGGATCAACGCCTGATCACGCAACGGACTGCCGTAATCAGCCAGCCATTCGTTGCCTTTGCGGCCTGCTGCCAGACCGGCCAGCATGGCTTGATCGGCACGCGGCTTGTCGCCCATTTTTTCCAGCGCTACCGACAGTTGCACCAGCGGTAAACCGGAGCGGGCATCGGTGCGACGATCAAACAGACTGCGCAAGGCGCCCAGAGGAGCTTGCTGACTACGGGACAACACCAGTCCTGCGTAAGCCTGCACGGCAAAACGTGTGTGCTCAGCATTCTGGCTGTAACTGACTTCGATCTGATTGCGCTCTTGCAGATAACGCAGCAAGCGCTCGTTGGCTTTTTTCAGCGCATCAGGCGGCACCGCAAAACCCTGATCACGGGCACGCAGCAGGAAGTCGGTGACGTAAGCCGTCAGCCAGTATTCTTCCTCACCATCAGCGTTCCACAACCCGAAGCTGCCGTTATGGCGCTGCATGCCCAGCAGCCGCTCGATGCCCAGCTCGACTTTGCGCTTGCGCACTGGATCGGTTTCGCCTTTGATGCCCAGGCGCTTGAGGGTGGCTGCATCCGCATACAGCGATGGATAAAGCCCGCTGGCGGTCTGTTCGAGGCAGCCATAAGGGTAGGCTTCCAGGGCGCGAATCTGTTCACCCAGATTGAGCGGCGGACGGCTCGACACTGACAGCATGGCTTCGCGACCGGCGGGTTCGAACGCATCAAGCGCGCCTTCAGGCAGGCTCCACGGCTGCTCGTTCAGCGTTGTACGGTAATGCTTGAGCATCGCTGGATAAACCGGACGCACGCCGATAGTCCACTCGCGGGAGAACGGCGGCAGATTTTCGCCCGGCAACACCAAGCCGTTTACCACGACTTTGAACTTGCCCTGCCCCAGCCCGCCCTCGGCGCGCACCGGAATACGTAACGTTGTACGTTGACCCTGGGCCAGTTGCACGCTCTGGCTGAGCGCGCCATTGGCGAGGCTCAACTGACCTTCAGCGGTGGCTTGCACCGTGAGTTTCTGTGCCTGACCGGACAGATTCGAGAGGTCCAGCGCTACCGTGGTCTGATCACCACCGGCAAGGAAACGCGGTGCCGACAGCTCGGCAATAATCGGTGCGGCCACCACGGTTTTCGCTTCGGCCATGCCATAGCGCTCACCGGTCCAGGCCTGCGCCATGATGCGCAACTCACCGTTGAAGTCCGGGATGTCGACGCTGACTTCACCTTCGCCCTGCTCGTTGAGCGTCACTGGCGCGCTTTGCAGAGCCACGATCGTCACCGAGGTATCAGGACGCTTGCCGCCCTTCGCCAGGGCGTCACCACCGAAGGCCAGACTTGCCAGGCGGTTGCGACCGGCTTCGATCAGTTGCCCGTAAACATCCAGTTGATCCGCACCGTACTCTTTGCGACCAAACAGACTGGCGAATGGATCCGGCGTGGCGTAACGGGTGATATTGAGGATGCCCACGTCCACCGCAGACACCAGCACGTGGACTTCTTTCGGCACGCTGCCATCGGCATTCTTCGCCGCAACCTTGAGTTTCAATGGCTGTTTGGGACGCATTTTTTCCGGAGCAGTCACGGTCAGCGCCAGCTTGCGTGGCGAGCGATCCAGCGGCAGATGCAGCACGCCGACGGCACGTTTAGGCGTGACGTTTGCCTTGCGCTCACCGGGACGAACCACCAGTGCACTCACGTACAAATCATGCCGCGCCCATTGCTTGTCCAGCGGCACTGCGAAAGTCTTGCCCTCGGCAGGCACGTCTATCTCCTGCCACCACAACGGCCCGTCGCTGGACTCAACCAACAAGTATCCTTTGCCTGCCGCAGGCGGCGTGACCGTTACTTTGGCCGTGTCGCCATCGTTGTAACCCGGTTTATCCAGCGCCAGCTTGACCTGATCGGGACGCACCGCACCGCCTTCAGCGTTGTCCTGCCAGCGATAACCCGCCCAGAAACGCAAGCTGCTGATCAAGCCGGTTTGAGGATCTTCGACTTCAACCCGATACGGGCCCCACTCCACCGGAAACGTGACCTTGGCGGTTGAGCCTTGCTTGATGTTGATGGTTTCTTCGTTGAGATTGAGGAATTTCTCGTTGAAGTGATAACTCCAGCCTTCGCTGTCCGAGTAGTTCCAGTAGTAGTCACGACGCTCACGAACCAGCCGGACTTTGACGTTATCGGCGGCCAGCTTGTTACCTGCGTAGTCGGCGACCAGTACTTCGAACTCAACCGGGCCATCGCCATCGGTCTGGGGCATGCCGCTGGCTTCATCGTATTCATCGTTACCGCCCGGACTGCTGCCAAACAAAGGGCGCAGGCCCGGCATCTGCTCCGCAGGCCACACCGGCTGCACCAGACGCCGAGTGATCGGACGTCCACCGGACTCTTGCAGGCTGGCTTGCAGGATCAACTGCACCGGCGATTTCGCGTTCGACCATGTGCTTTCAACATCCAGGCTCAACTTGCCCTGTGCGTCCAGGGTGCTGGCTTCGATCTCCAGATCCTGCTTGAGCTCCGGCTCGGTAATCGAACCAAACTGATAACCCGGCAAGCCCGGCACCGCGTCACGCAACGGCCTCACATAGAGCAAACCGGTCAGGTTATTGCCAGACGCCGGAGCACCGTAGAGGTAACGACCAGTGATATCGAATACCGCGTTGTCGGTCGTTGCGATGGGTGTTTCGCTGCCTTTGATTTCCAGCGCCAGTCGTTCAGGCAGGAAATCTTCGACCTGAAACTCATACAGCTGGGGCTTGCCGTCACCCAGGTCGAACACCAGCTGCCAGCGCCCTGTAGGTGCCTCGTCTGCCAGTTGCAGCTGATATTGATACAGGCCGGACTTGTCTGCTTCCCAGACAAACTTGCGACTGACTTGCTCGTCCGGTCGACGTACTTCGACAGTAATCGGTTGTGGTTTTACGTCTTTGCCGTCGTTATCGCGTAGCAAGCCGTTAAGCAGCACGGTCTCCCCCGGACGATACAAGTCCCGCGGGCCAAAAATGAAGAACTGCAAAGGGTGGGCTTGCGGCCCGGTGATGTCGAACTCGGCCAGATCCAGCGCCGAGCTGTCCAGACGCAACATACTGGTCTGCTCGTCTTTATGCGCCAGCAGCACGGCAGCCTTGGCCGGCAGCGGTAATTCGGCATGGCCGGCGGAATCGGTTTTCGCCTGACCCACAACTTTGCCATTGCTGTCGTAAAGCTCCAGCTCTACTCCGCTCAGGGCTTTGCCGCCCTCCAGGGCTTGGGTGAACGCATCCAGACGGTTGGCGTAGCGATGCACCGACAAACCGATGTCGCTGAGGGTGAACAGGGTGGCGGGGTTGGCGTAGGTATAAGTGCCAGAAGCACGCATTACCGCCAGATAAACCCCAGGCCCTTGCAGCGCTTTGATTCCGGCAATCGGCAACAACAGGGTTTCCCGGGTGTTGCGCGCCGGGTTCAGGTCGAAGCGGCCTTCGTAAACCAGATCGGCCTTGTCCAATAGCTCTTTGGATTCGTAATACTCGATGCTCGACCCGCCGCGCCAGCTACTGAGAAAGGCTGGCAACGCATCGGGCTTGACCCGGAAGAACTCGACATTGACCTTGTCGACGTTCAGCGCGATGACCGGCAAGCCCTCAGCCAGACGAGTCGGCAACAGGCTGCCACGACTGGCGAAACCGACCGTCGGTTGCAGGTCTGCGGTCTCCAGACGGCTGATGAATTCCGCTGCGAGTTTCGCTTTGTTGACGCCGATCAATCCCGCATCAACCGTCAGAACCAGTTTGCGCTTGGGTTCCAGATGCCGCAGACGCAGTTCCATGAGGTTGTCGGACAGCTCCCATGCGCCGTCGACCTTGCCATTCTTGCTGTCCACCAGATGCAGTTTTTCAGCGAACTTCTGCTCTGGGTCCAGTGGCATGGAAAAGCTCACCGACAAGGTGCTCGCTCCGTCCACCTGAATCTCCGAAACGTCCACGACGGTCAGGTCGCGGCCCTCATAACGTTTGCTCAACGCGGGAAGATCCACCGCTGGCTTGGGCTTGCTCGACTCCACCGCGACAGGCTGTGAAGCCGGGGCAGGTTTGTCCGGAGCAGAAGAATCACAGGCGCTCAGCAGCACAAGCGCGCAAGCCAGAAACAGTCCTTTGTTAAACATGGGGCACTCATCGGGGCAGGTTGAGAGAGGGTAACTATATAGCAGGCAAATGACCGCAGAGGTCAGAGCGCGAGAATAGACAGCCGGTTTGAGACTTTGTTCTCAGGGGGCTACGTAGGAAAAGAGGACAGAGATTGTAGGGCCGCAGGCTTCAGTGTGGGACGGTGCTTGTCCGCAAGAGGGTTGGTGCCGTGTCAGGTAGGAGGCAACTTGTTGGCGAAGGGCTTACGCGGTGAATCAGGCATGACGCCGTGTCAGGTAGGAGGCAACTTGTTGGCGAGAGGGCTTACGCGGTGAATCAGGCATGACGCTTCGCGAACAAGTTCGCTCCTACCGGTTAGCGCGGTGTCACTCAACCACCTTTTGGGGCTCGGTTCGCTCTACAATGCCCGCCTTGTCCGGGAGCTTTAATGTCAAACCTGCTCAACGACTGGCGCGACCGCGCGACCCATCGCAACGTCTGGGCGCTGGCCGCGCCGATGATTCTGTCGAATATCTCCGTACCGCTGGTGGCGCTTGTCGACAGCGCGGTAATTGGCCATCTGCCCCACGCCCATCAACTGGGTGCCGTGGCCGTGGGTGCGACGCTGTACACCTTTCTCGCCTGGAGCATGGGCTTCCTGCGCATGGGCACCACCGGCTTTGCCTCACAGGCTGCCGGGCGCAATGACGGTTCGGCGTTACGTCAGATACTGCTGCAAGGCCTGTTACTGGCGATGGGTCTGGCGCTATTGCTCGGCGTGATTGGCCTGCCGTTCAGCCACCTGGCGTTGAGCCTGATGCAGCCATCCGACGACCTGCAACAACTGACTGAAGCGTTCTTCCACACCCGACTTCTGGGCTTGCCCGCAGCCTTGGCCGGTTACGCACTGGTCGGCTGGTTTCTCGGCACACAGAATGCTCGCGCGCCACTGATGATTCTGCTGACCACCAACCTGGTCAACATCGCCCTGAACCTGTGGTTCGTACTTGGGCTGGACTGGGGCGTAGTCGGTTCGGCCCGTGCTTCGGTCGTCGCCGAGTGGACCGGCGCGCTGCTCGGCTTGGCACTGACCCGGAAAACCCTGCTCGCCTGGCCGGGCCAAGTGCTGTGGCCTGCCCTCAAGCGCTGGGAAAACTGGCGGCCATTACTGTCCGTGAACCGCGATATCTTCATCCGCAGCCTGGTGCTGCAATCGGTGTTTTTCCTGATTACTGTCCAGGGCGCACGGCTCGGCGATGCTACGGTCGCCGCCAATGCGCTGCTGCTCAACGGCCTGCTGCTGACCGCACACGCGCTGGACGGACTGGCCCATGCAGTTGAGGCGCTGTGCGGGCACGCCATCGGGGCCAAAAACAAGCTCGCATTGCGCCGCTCGCTGACGGTCGCCGGAGGTTGGTCGTTGATCGCCAGCATAGCGTTCGCGTTGCTGTTCATGGTCGCAGGCCATCTGTTCATCAGCCTGCAGACAGATATTGTTGAAGTTCGCGAGACGGCTTTTATCTACCTGCCCTATCTGGCCGCGCTGCCCTTGCTCGCGGTCTGGAGCTACCTGCTCGACGGTCTGTTCATTGGTGCAACCCGCGCCCGTGAAATGCGCAACACCATGCTGGTCAATATGCTGCTGGTCGCACCTTTCGCCTACGGGCTGCAAAGCTTCGGCAACCATGGCCTGTGGCTGACTCTGCTGCTGTTCATGCTGCTACGCGCCCTGACCTTGGGGTTCGTCACCTGGCAATTGAGCAAGCGCGGCGCCTGGTTCAGCGCTCCGGATCAGCATCAGGCTTGACCCCGGCGGTCAGTAAAACTTGCGGGCTGCTCAGCTTTACCCCAGCGGCGTCGATGCTCAGTGTGCTGTCGCCGACGGTGAAGGACAATTCGCAGCCTTGCTGATAGCTGATCCGCGAGCCGCCTTCGATCTGGATCCATGACCTGTCACCCACAGTGGTCATGGGCCCCAGATTCACCTCAAGCTTTTCAGGCGGCGATGACGCTTGCGGTGGATCGGCGATGGCATCCGTGGATTGCCACACGCAGGCGCTGATCAGTGGCCGATCCATATCACCCTCGATAAAACTCACCACCACCGGCATGCCGCCACGCAAGGTCTTGCTCAGATGCGCAGCCACCGGCAACCAACAGTCACCGCCCTCACCGCCCTGCCCTGGATAGCTCCAGTCAAATTGCACATTGACCCGTCCTTTGGAGTCAGCGCTGACAAGCTCATCTGCCGCGCCGATGACATAAGCGCACTGGACCGCCGCAACACAGGCTCGTGGCAGAGGCGGCGGTTTGAAACCCGACTCCCACGGCGCGACCTGAAAATGATTGATGTACATCCCCTTCTGGACGGTGGTCACGCTGCTCAGTTGCCGGGGATCAAAGCCGCGGTGCACCACGCCCGTCACCAGCCACAGATGATTCAGTTCTTCCTGCGGCAGCCCCATGAGCGGTAGCAAGTGTCCTGCCGAAACAAAGGGCAGCGTGCTTTCACCTTCGCCCTTCTGGCGCGTGCGATCCGATTGCTCGCCACCTTCCGTCACTGCAAAACGGATAACGCCAGCCTGCATTGGCACCTGCTGATAGTTGGCTGTCGAGGTACGACGAAACACCCGCAAGCCATTGCCAAAGACCAGCTCATGGCCTTTTCTGGAATGGTGAAAATGGTAGTGAATGCCCTCTTCCGCGCATAACCGCTGCAGCAGTTGCAAATCGGATTCCCGGTACTGCGCGCAGAAGTCGCGCTCTTGGTACTCGGCCCGCAGATCAAAGCGGTAGCTGTCTTCGCGTATACCATGTTCCATCAGCAAACGACTGATGATCTGTGGCGTACTCATTTGCTGAAACACCCGCGGCGTATAACGCTGCCCCAGGCACGCAAGGCGAGGCCCGATGGACAGGCGATAACACGCGGGACCCGGTTTGAAGTGGCTGCGCATGACGCTGTGAATCTGCCCGTGCACACCGGTTTTGTCGTCTTGAAAACTCAGGAAAGCAGCGCGATACATCAGGCTTTGCTGATCCAGATACGGTTCGTCGATCAGCACTTCCAGCTCAAAGACAAAGGGCTCGCTGATGGCCTCAGTACCGGTGAACGACAGCACCTGCAACCGCCGAAACAGAGGGGCGATATCCAGATTGAAGTGATGGACGACAGCGGGGCCAGACATGGACGGGTTCTCTACGGGGACGCGGCCGTGGATTCTGGCCGAGAAGACACCCGGGGTAGAGAGCGAAAAGAAGAATAGGACGCTGCCTACAGAAGAATAGGAAAGTGGAGCGGAGATGAGGTAACCGATGCCCGAATGCGCTACAGAAGACTTAGCCCTCTAGTTTGAAGGCCACGCTGTCGTGCAGCAAAGGCTGGACCTGTAGGAGCTCACCGAGGTTACGTGGCCAGCGATGGCGGAGTGTCAGACAAACCGCCATCGCAGCCTCGCGGTGCTCGTCAGCTCCTACGGATATCTTATATAG
>NZ_JAGTPI010000061.1:0-35989 GCF_021147825.1 Pseudomonas quasicaspiana | reverse complement strand
CGCACCCTTTTCCGTGGGAGCGAATTTATTCGCGAAGGGGTCCGCTCTGCAAAATATTTGCGTCTGACACACCGCTTTCGCGAATGAATTCGCTCCCACAGGGAGTGGCGTCGCAAGGACATGTAAATCCGCCAGCGGGCTATCACACTCAGCATAAGTGCCTGATCGCACCCTTTTCCGTGGGAGCGAATTTATTCGCGAAGGGGTCCGCTCTGCAAAATATTTGCGTCTGACACACCGCTTTCGCGAATGAATTCGCTCCCACTGGTTTGGTGTTTACAACCTCTGATTACATCGACAAAAACCGCGTCGCCCTTCTCCACCACGGGCGTTTCTCGCGGGTTTCGTGCAGCAGGATGTTGGGCATGTCCCGCAGGCGAATCCACGACTCGTCCTGCCAGTGCAGCAGGTTCATCGAGGCACCGTCCCAATCCAGCACGCCGAGGATCGGCCGTTCGGTGCGGCCGGGATTCTGCACGTCACGCAGCACAGGCACGACCTGCAGCGTCAGCCATTCGCGCAGTTCACGATTTTGCGCGGAGGGGTGATAAATCAGTAATGCGTATGCGCCGGACTCGTTGACCATCAAGGTGTCCTGAGTCGAGCCATAGCAGTGCAGCGACAAAGTGCGACACTCGTCACGTCCGAGCTTGCGGGTTTTGCGTTCGTCGATGAACAGGCCCATCAAACGGCCCAGATCGCGGGCACAGAACCAGGCCTGGTTTTCCAGCATGAGCGCGTGGAGCGTGAGGGTTTGGCGGGTGAATAGGGTTGGGATGAAAGGCGTCGTTTCAGTTGTCGGCATCAGTCTATTTCTCTTTGCTGGTTAGACTGCCAGCTACCGTCGCCAAACGGATAGGGTGGCAGTTGTACGCAGGTTGGCGAACCGGAGCAAAGAACCGGCAGACCCGAAAGTCTCCCACGTACAACCGCCATAGCGGATCGCGGGCAATAAATGCCCGCTTCCGAATGGTACACGCTATACATCATTGCTAGCCGGATCGCCAAATCCAGTGCTGAGTTATTCAGCAGCCGCGGAGGTTACGGCGCACGCCCGGTGCCCGGCAAGACAAGAAATGTAAAAACCGGGCGATCGAACCAGCACTGTCCATTGGGGACAAGCAGCACTCGATGCCAATGAGCAGCGCGCATCCCTAAATTCGATTTAGTGGTTATAGTCACCACCATTTCAAGCATTCAACCAATGCCTGGATTGACCAAGACAGCAAGCAGCCTATTGAAGCAGGCCTCGCTTTGGTGAGCGAGGTTCCATCCAGACCCAGGGAGGACTAAACAGTGCTTTATCCCATCGCAATTCTTCCCGGTGATGAGCAGCATGCGTGGGGTGTTGAGGTTCCAGATATTCCCGGCTGTTTCTCTGCCGGTGACGACCTGGACGACGCCATGGCGATGGCTCGCGAAGCCATTGAGGGTCATCTGGAGATTCTGGCTGAGGATGGTTCGGCCATTCCGACCGCTCAGAAAGTAACCGTACACGCGCAAAATCCGGAATACAAAGGCTGCACATGGGCGTTGGTGGACATTGATATCACCAAATACATGGGCAAGTCCGAGAAGCTCAACATCACCCTTCCAGCACACTTGCTGACCCGGATTGATGAATACGTAAAGCATCATCCGGAAGAGAAAAGCCGCTCGGGATTTTTGGCTTCGGCAGCGCTCAGGGTTTTGCATGAAGTGCGAGGTTAAGACGCTAACCGTTACACCAGCGAACCGTTAGGCGCATCGTAAATACCTGACTGCACCGTTTTCTGTAGGAGCTGCCGAAGGCTGCGATCGCGGTGTGTCAGGATAAATGTTTCGCAGCCTTCGGCAGCGCCTACAGAAAATGCATTTCAACCCAGTAGTTTGCATATTGTTAGCGAGGCGGATCGTCAGGTATGCCGCCTCGCCAACAAGTTGCCTTCTACAAAAATAGACTTCAATCCTCTGCGAACCCCGCAAACCACCCGTGAAACAGCAACCGCACCGCATCCGTCCAGCGGGTCCACCAGCTTCCTGCCTCAACACCTTCCAAAGCGATCAACGGCCGGGTTGCCAGTTTCTGCTCGCCATCAAATACGTCAATGCTGCCGACCACTGCGCTTTTATCCACAGGGGCAATCAGCGGGGCATCAATGTGGACGCGGGTTTCAGGTTTGTGCGAGCCCCTGGGGGTCGTCAGCGTAATGTCGTCTAGAACGCCCACGGCAAGGGTGTTTTCTGTGCCCTTCCAGACTCTCGGATGGCTCAACGGCTGAAGCGCTTTCTCGAAGGTCTGGTTCTCATAAAAGCGGAAACCATAGGTCAGGAGTTTCTCGGTATCCGTCGCACGGGCCAGCGTTGAACTTGAGCCGAACACCGCGGTGATCAGGCGCCGACCATCCCGCACGGCAGAGGTGACCATGCAGTAACCCGCCGCCTCGGTGTGCCCGGTCTTGAGGCCGTCAACGGTTTTGTCACGCCAGAGCAGCAAGTTGCGATTGGGTTGTCGAATACCGTTCCAGGTGAAGTGCTTTTTCTTGTACAGCGGGTAGTACGCCGACTCGTCGTTGATGATGGACTGGGCCAGCATCGCCATGTCGTGAGCGGACGAGTAATGGTCCGGCTCTGGCAGGCCTGTCGGGTTGTCGAAATGGGTGTTGCTCAGCCCGAGGGTTTGCGCTGTTTTGTTCATCAAACTGGCGAAGCTGTCGGTACTGCCAGCGATGTGTTCAGCCAGCGCGACGCTGGCGTCGTTGCCAGAGTCGATGACGATGCCTTGCAGCAAGTCATGAACGCTGACGGTGCTGCCTGGATCCAGGAACATCCTGGAGCCTTCGGTGCGCCAGGCGTTTTCGCTGACAGTGACCAGTTCGTCCGGTTTCAATTGCCCGGCCTGAATATCCCGGGTGGCCACGTACACCGTCATCAGCTTCGTCAGGCTGGCAGGAGGAAGACGCTCGTCCGCGTCGTGTTCAACAATGACATGGCCAGTACTGGCGTCCATCAACACCCATGCGCTCGCTGACAATTGGGGCGGAGAAGGAATCATGGCGCCCGGCGTGGGAGCGGCCATGCCGACGTTCGCCCACAGGGCACAAACGGAGATCAGGCTGATCCGCAATAACAGTGGTTTCACAGGAAGCGGGTCCAGATTGGCAGAAGGTCCGCCAAAGTAGGTGATGACCTGCCCTGTCTCAAATTAAGCAAAGTTAAGAAAAGTTTAAGCGCACCAATGCGTTAGTCAGGTTCGCGGACAGTCGATCACAACCCGTGTACCGCCTGAGTCAGAGGCTTGAATCTGCAAGGTAAACGCGTGCAAGCGCACGACCGCAGCCACTAACGAAAGACCGAGCCCGTAACCCGGTTGCTGACGGCTGGCATCGCCGCGATACAACCGGCGCAACACACTTTCCCGTTCGGCTTCGGGGATCCCCGGACCGTCGTCAACCACCTCAATGCGCAGACTGTCGCCCACCACATTGGCCCGCAGACATAGACGTCCGCCCGGCGCGGTGAACTTGATCGCGTTATCCAGCAGATTCGTCAGCGCTTCAAACAGCAGCGCCTGATCACCTTTCATGACGGGTAAATCAGCACCCAGTTCAAGCGCAAGCACCTGACCTTTTTCCTGCGCCATGGGTTCGTAAAACTCGTGGGCCTGGCGCAACAATGCGTCGGGCTGGAATGACGCAAAGGCCAATCGCCGTCGGGTGTCTTCCAGTTCAGAAATCCTCAGCAATCCCTGAAAACGAAACATGATCGCTTCGCTCTCTTCCAGCGCCAGGCTAAGGCTTGATGCATGAGCATCGGTCATGGGCAATTGCTGCAATTGATAAAGCCGCGCACGCAGACGCGTCAACGGCGTGCGCAGGTCGTGGGCAATGCCATCGCAGACGCTTTTGACCTCATGCAGCAGCCGTTCGATATGTTCGAGCATGGTGTTGACGGCGCTGGCCAGCATGTCCAGTTCATCCCGTGCGGGCGACAGGGGCAGCCGCTCTGACAGGTTGCCGGAGACGATCCGCTCGGTACTGCGCTGCAGCCTTTCGACCCGGCGCAATGGCCTGCGTCTGAGTAATTGCCAACCGATCAAACCGGGTATCAACGTCAGAGACAGTCCCCAAAAAAGTGCCTGACCAATGATCCCTGCGACCGCCGAGATGGAACCGCCGTCACGGGCCAGTACCAGTATCCGGCCGTCATTGCGACGCTGCAGAAAGGCGTGACTGCTGCGCGTTTCGCTCACCGTGTCCGCGATTCGCAAACCGCGTTTCAGGTAATGCACACGACCATCGTCCGGCAAGCTGGACCGCAGCTTCAACAGGTTGCCGGCGATGTACTGCCCGTTGCCTTCAAACAACCCATAGGCATCAATGCCGGGAATGGAATACGCCTCACTGCCCTGCAATTCATCAAGCAGGCTGGCGTCATCGATTTTCTGGTAATAGTGCGCGCGCTGCATCAGCGTGCGCTCGGCCACAGTGCCGAGGTAATCGGAGATCTTCCAGTACAGAACGCCGGTAAACACCGCACCCCACGCCACAAAGAACAGTGCGTAAAGGCCGATCAGCCGACTGTTGCTTGAGCGCCAGCGCTCAGTCCTGGGTGCCAAGCACGTACCCCGACCCGCGAATGGTGTGGATCAACGGCGAGCCCGGCCCTTCGATCTTTTTGCGCAAGCGGCCCATGTGCACATCAATGATGTTGGTGCCGGGGTCGAAGTGATAACCCCAGACCTCTTCAAACAACATGGTGCGCGTCACTTGTTGTCCGGCATGGCGCATCAGGTAGGTGAGCAATTTGAATTCGGTGGGGAGCAAGGTGATGCGCTCGCCGGAGCGCGACACGCTGTTCTCGATCAGGTCGAGGGTCAGGTTGCCGACGGTAAGCTGATGGATCTGCGAGTCGGCTGTCGGGCGTCGCAACAGCACTTCCAGACGCGCAACCATTTCGACCATCGAGAACGGTTTGGTCAGGTAATCATCACCACCGCAGCGCAACCCTCTGACGCGCTCGTCAACGTCGGATAACGCGCTGATCATCAATACCGGTGTGCGAATGCCGAGGCTGCGCAATGTGGTGACGATAGTCAGACCATCGAAGTCCGGCAGCATTCGGTCCAGGGTAATCGCGTCATAGCTGCCCGCGATTGCCATGGCCAGCCCGTCACGCCCGGTGCTGGCTCGTTGCACGTCAAAACCATGAGCCTGCAGCTCGGTGGCGATGGATTGTGCGGTCACCTCATCATCTTCGATGACCAGCGCCTGATTCATGATTTTCCCCGCTGACAGTCCGCGTAAGCGGCGTTGAAGAACCGCGAGCCTAGGGAGTTGGCCACGGTGGGTAAACTAAATATTTATTAACGCAGGGTAACTTTTTCAGCGTGGGTGTGGGGTTTAGTGTCGCGTTTTTCTTCAACGAGTCCCCTGCCATGCCACGCTTGCTCACACCCCTCGCCTTTTCATGTGCATTGCTTACAGCCTTCGCGGCCCATGCAGCGCCAGTGCCCACGCCGACCACTCTGACTGTTCTGAGCTCCGGCGGCATCATGGGTGCCGTTCAGGGGATCGCGCCGGACTACGAGAAAGCCACGGGCGTGAAGCTGAACATTGAAGCGTCGCCTTCCATGGGGAAAACACCTCAGGCCATTCCTAACCGGCTGGATCGAAAGGAACCGGCAGACGTTGTGCTGATGGTCGGTTCTGCTCTGGATAAACTTGTCGCGCAGGACCAGGTCGATAAAGCCAGCCGCGTCGATCTGGGCAAATCCTACATCGCCATGGCCGTGCGCAAGGGCGAGACCAAGCCTGATATTTCCACCATGGACGCGTTTCGCAAGGCGCTGCTCGACAGCAAGTCCATCGCTTACTCCGATAGCGCCAGCGGCGTTTACCTCTCGCGCATTCTGTTCCCGAAAATGACCCTTGGCGCTGACTTTACTGCCAAGGCGCGGATGATTCCTGCCGAACCGGTCGGTGCCGTTGTCGCCCGCAAGGAAGCGCAACTTGGCTTTCAGCAGCTCAGTGAACTCAAGCCTGTTGAAGGCATAGACATTGTTGGCCTGATCCCGGATCAAGCGCAGCAGATGACGCTTTATTCGGGTGCCGTTACTCGGTCCACTGAACACGCAAAAGAAGCTCAGGCACTGCTGAAATACATGGCCTCCAAGGAAGGCGCTAAAGCCATTGAAGACAGCGGTTTGAAGCCGGTGACAACCCGGTAAACCGGAAACCTGTAGGAGCGCCACCCCGGTTGCTCCTACGGGGATTGCATTGTGTTCGATTGAAGATCACCCCGTGCCTCTGACACGGCGCTGTCTCGCGGCAAATACGATTCCAGGTGGGACCGAATTCATTCGGGAAGGCGGTGTTAAAGCGATACATAAGCTGCGAATGTATCGGCCCCTTCGCGAATGAATTCGCTCCCACACAGACTGTGTGAAAACGTAGCGAGCGACGGCAAGACAAGGCAAAAACAGGCGAAAAAGCGGAGTCTAGGTGTTCTAAATGAGCATTTTTCGCCTGTTTTTAACGCAGTGTTGCCGAGCGCAGTAGTTTTCACACAGTCTGCACAGGGATTAGGGCTTGCAGACCAACCTAGAATCCCCCACGTAAAACCGTCTCCATACCATGATTCGAATTTTGTTTCGATAAATGGGACCGGTCACCAAAGCGCTATGTCATAGGTGATGTAGATCCGGTTGCTGTCACGGCCTCGGGCAAAGTCCGAGCGGTACACGTAGTTACGCAGTTTCACTCCCAGCCCTTTCAACGTCCCGCCTTGCAGCACATAAGCCAGCTCCGCGTCGCGTTCCCATTCCTTCAATTGCGCAGCGCCCGACTTGCCGTTGTCGCCACTCAGGTAGCGCGTCGAGAATGTCAGACCCGGCACACCTACGCGGGCGAAGTCATAGCCATAGCTGAGCATCCAGGTCTTTTCATCCTCCTCGATGAACTTGCCGATCCCGACGTTGCTGAACGAATACACAGTAGCGCCACTGATATAGGGCAAGCCCGCATCGCCGCTCAAGGTCTGATAACCGCCGCCAAAACTGTGCCCGGCCAGTGCATAGGTCAATTGCCCGCTGAGCATGTCGTTATCGATTTTGCCGCCACGTCCCGTTCCGGCATCGACGCTGTTAAAGTAACGCAGGTCGCTGGTCAGGACGCCGGATCCCAACGGCAAATCATGCTGGATCGATGCAAATTGCTGGCGGTAAAAATTTTCCAGTTCACCGTAGAAGTAACTGAGCTTGATGCTTTTACCGAGTTTGTAATCGCCACCCACGTACGAGAAGTCCGAACCTCGGCCGGTGAATCCGTCGGGAATGATGGAGCGGCTGTCCGACGAATCGCGAAGTTTGAATTGATCCAGGTGACCGCCCGTCAGGGTCAGGTTGTCGATGTCGGTGCTGGTGAATTGAGTGCCCTGGTAGGTCTGAGGCAACAGGCGCGCATCGTTATAAATAAGCACCGGCGTTTTGGGCAACAGCGTGCCGTACTTCAGCGTGGTCTTGGCCAGACGCACTTTCGCCGCCGCGCCGAGACTCGCGAACTCATCGGCCGCACGGCCATCGTCATGCACGGGCAGCAAGCCAGTGCCGCTGCGGCCCTTGCCTGAATCGAGCTTGACGCCCCACAGGCCCAGCGCGTCGATGCCAAAGCCCAATGTGCCTTGAGTAAAACCGGACTGGTAGTCGAGCAGAAAACCCTGCGCCCATTCGGTGCGTTCACTTTTGGCAGTTCTGGCAGCACGAGCGCTCAGGCCGTTTTCGTCACGGAAGTTCTCGTTGAAATAAACGTTGCGCAGTTGCAGCTTCAGCTTGCTGTCTTCGATAAACCCTGCGGCTTCCACACCCGCCCACGGCAACAGGGTCAACAGCGGCGCGCTCTTTATAAAAGTTGTAGTTCCACGCTTGGAAAACATACTCATGCTTAATACTCATTGTTGTTATTGGAGATGCAGTGATCCGCACGCCCTGTTCGGGGCGTGTGGTTGGTTCAGTCATAAGTGGCTGCAAACAGAGTTGTTGTAGGAGCTGCCGAAGGCTGCGAAAGCGGTGTGTCAGGATGATCGCTTTCGCAGCCTTCGGCAGCTCCTACAGAAAATGCATTTCAGTTGTTTAAATCAAACAAACAACGTCAGCGCACCGGTCAGCAGCGCCAGAGCCGTGACCACCAAAGAGGTCAGCACCGCCCACTTCACCGTCGCTTTCTGAAAGTCGCCGATATCGCGGTCGATCATGCCCATCAGCAGCAGCGTCGAAGCCACCAGCGGACTCATCAGATGCACCGGCTGCCCCAGAATCGACGCCCTGGCGATCTCCAGCGGGCTGATGCCATACGCCGCTGCAGCATTGGCGAGGATTGGCACCACGCCGAAGTAGTAAGCATCGTTGGACAATACAAAGGTCAGCGGCATGCTGGTCAGTGCGACCACCAGCGGGAACAGGTGGCCCCACTCCGGCGGAATCCAGGCCACCAGGGTTTGCGCCAGCGCGTCGACCATTTTGGTGCCCGAGAAAATCCCGGCGAAAATACCGGCCGCGAAAACCAGCAGCACCACAGTCATGGCATTGCCGGAGTGGGCCAGGATGCGTTCTTTCTGAATATCCAGTTGCGGATAGTTGATCATCAGCGCCAGCACAAAACCGATCAGGAACAGAACCGCCGAGTGCATCAGGCCCATGACCAAGGCGATCATCACGGCAACAACCAGCGCCAGATTGACGTAGGCCAGCTTGGGACGCTTGTGCGGGGTATCACCGAGAATCGCCTCGATGTAGCAGTTACCGCCGCCACTTTGCAGGTCGACGTTGCCGATACGTTTACGCTCGGCGCGCCCCAGCCAAAAGGCAGTAAAAACTACCCATGCTGCGCCGCCGATCATGGTAGGCAGCAACGGGATGAAGTACTCACCGGCGTCCAGCCCCAGCGCAGCAATGGCTCGTGTGGCCGGGCCGCCCCAGGGAGTCATGCCGCTCATGATACTCAATGAAAGCATCGCCACGATACCGAGGATCATCGGGTTCATGCCGATGCGTTTGTACAGCGGCAGCATCGCCGCGCAGGTGATCATGTAAGTGGTGGTGCCGTCGCCATCAAGGGCCACGGTCAGCGACAACAACGCGGTGCCCACCGCGATTTTCATCGGGTCGCCGTTCACGCGTTTGAGGATCTTGCGAATCAGTGGATCGAACAGTCCGGAATCAATCATCAAGCCAAAAAACAGGATCGCAAACAGCAGCAATGCTGCGGACGGCGCGACCATTTTCAGGCCATCAAGCATCATCTTGCCGGTGGTGCCGCCAAAGCCGCCAATGACTGCAAACACGATCGGAACGATCGTCAACGCCACGATGGGAGACAGACGTTTGGACATGATCAGGTAGGTGAACACCACGACCATGGCGAGGCCAAGGAAGGCAAGCATATGGTTATTCTCTTGTTGTTATTTATGGACAAACGAACGCCGCCGGGCTGGTCGGGCACCGTGTAAACGGTGCTCGACCCGCTCGTACAAAGATCGATTGAATTAAGGGGTGATCAGGTGCGTTCAGCCACCGGCGCAGCGCTCTCCCATGGAGCAACATCGGGGCTGGGCATCGCAGCTTTGCCATCGAGCCTTTGCATCAGGACCTGACGGTCACAGGCGTTCTCCGAGAGAGAAATCACCACGGTGGCGACCGCGTTGCTGGCCAGGCTGGTCAGTGCACGCGCTTCGGACATGAAGCGGTCGATGCCGATCAGCAGCGCCAGGCCCGCCAGGGGAATATCGTGAATAACGGTCAGGGTCGAGGCCAATGCGACAAAACCACTGCCGGTCACGCCCGCCGCACCTTTGGATGACAGCAACATGATCGCCAGCATGGTCAGGGTCTGGGTCATGCTCAGCTCGATGTTGCAGGCCTGAGCGATGAAAACGGCAGCCAGTGACAGGTAAATCGCCGTGCCGTCCAGGTTGAACGAGTACCCGGTTGGAAGCACCAGACCCAACACGCCTTTCTTGCAGCCCAGTGCCTGAAGTTTTTCGAGCATGCGCGGCATGACCGGCTCAGTGGACGAGGTGCCCAGTACCACCAGAAACTCTTCGCGGAAATAACGCAGCAGCTTCCACAGGCTGAAGCCGTTGGCGCGGCAGATACCGCCCAGCACGATAAAGACAAAGAACCCGCAGGCGATGTACAGCGTCATGATCAGCTTGGCCAGCGAGCCCAGCGACGTAATGCCGTACTGGCCAACGGTGAAGGCCAGTGCACCAAAAGCACCGATCGGGGCAAAGCGCATCAGGTACGAGAAAATCTTGAACACCATGTGCGAAGCCGACTCAAGCACATTGAGTACCGGCTTGCCGCGCTCGCCCAGTGACGACAAGGCGAATCCGGACAGCACCGCGATGAACAACACCGGCAACACTTCACCCTTGTTGAACGCACCGATGAAAGTGTCAGGAATGATGTGCATGAAAAAATCGACGACGCCCAGTTTCGCGGCGGACTCGGTGTACTGGCTCAATCCTGCCGTGCTCAACTTGCTCGGGTCGATGTTCATGCCTACGCCCGGCTTGAGCACGTAGACCGCCACCAGGCCGATGAACAGGCTGATCACGGTAAGCACCAGAAACAGCAGCATGGTCTTGCTCATCAATCGCCCGAGCGACCGCTTGTCACTCATCCCGGCAATACCGGTGACGATGGTGCAGAACACCACCGGCGCGATCATCATCTTGATGAGCTTGATGAACGCGTCACCCAGAGGCTTGAGCGCTACGGCTTGTTGCCCCCAGATATGTCCAACCAGGACACCGAGAACCACGGCGCAGATAATCTGAAAGTAGAGCGATTTTGCGATTTTCATGATGCATCACCCATTATTGGTGTTGTTCTGATGCGGTACTGAATTTCATGTCATATCAGGCAGAGCACGGTGTAACTCAAACTAAACTTCAACCCGCCAGGCGTTGCGCGGCAGGCGCATAAACCTCACCGGAAAACAGGCGACGTGCGGTGCGCACAACCGAGGCACGAATCGTTTGCCCGTTTTCCCCCACGTAAGCCAGCGCGACCTGAATCGAGCCGCTCGGGTGTTCGATCCGGACCTGCTGCAAGCGCGGTGACTCGCTGCCAATTCCGAGCAACTTCGCGACCACGGTGCCGTCACTGACGCAAGCAGTGGCCAAGCCGATCGAACCGGTAATGGCCAAAGCCTTATGGCAGTTATGCGGCATGAAGTAACGAACCTTGAGGGTCCCGCCCGCATCGGGCTTCGAAACCAGTACGGGCTTGGGGATCACTTTATCGCTGACATCGCCCAACCCCATCGCCATACCTGCGCGCAGACGCAGGGCTTCGAGTTTGCGCAGGAATTCCTTGTCAGCGTCCAGCTCCGCAGGCGTTTCGTCACCACGTTTACCCAGCAGCGAGGCTTCGATGATGACCATCGGCATTGCCATGTCGATGCAGGTCACCGGCACGCCATCAAGGATGTCAGTCTGTTGACCCGTTGGGAACAGTTTGCCGGTCTTGCTACCCGCTGCATCAAGGAACGTCAGTTGTACGGGGGCTGCCGAACCTGGCACGCCATCGATACTGGTCTGGCCTTCGTAGCTGACCTGACCGCCTGGGGTGTTGACGTCAGCGCAAACGAACGTGCCGGTATTGAGGTTACGAATCCGCACCTGAGTCACGTCACCGCTCGCCTTGACCAACCCCTGCTCCACCGCAAACGGGCCGACAGCGCAGAGCATGTTGCCGCAGTTGGGCGCGGTATCAACACGGCGCTGCGAAACCATGACTTGCACGAACAGGTAATCGACATCGGCGTCTTCGTGGGGCGAAGGGCTGACAATCGCCACCTTGCTGGTCTGTGGACTGCCGCCGCCAATACCGTCGATCTCCAGCTCATGGCCGGAGCCCATCAGTGCCAACAGAAGCTCATCACGCTCAGCAGTGGAGACAGGCAAATCACTGGCAAGAAAAACCGGCCCCTTGGAGGTGCCGCCGCGCATCAGGACGCAGGGAATCGGTTGCATATTTGCAGACTCTTGTTGATCAATTGGGGTAATTGATGTGTTGAACGCAAGAGTCCCACGGATGTTTTGCCTTATCCAATGCAAAGATCGTAGCGATTATTCCACTTTGGTAAATAATAACCTAACCTATGAAACTGCCCATCGCTAACCACTGACAGGAGAATAAAAGTGGAATATGAGCTGCAAGATATCCGATCGTTCGTGAAAATCGCCGAACTGGGTAGTTTCCATGAAGCTGCCGAAGTGCTGCACATTTCTCAACCGGCGTTGACCCGGCGCATAAAGAAGCTCGAACAGGGATTGGGGACGTCGTTGCTGGATCGCACCACCAGGCGGGTCAGCCTGACCAGTGTGGGTCGCGATTTTTTCCCCAAGGCGCGACGTCTACTGGACGATTTTGAAGACTCGATACTGAACATCCGCGAGCTGGCAGAACGGCAAATCGGCCAGGTAACCCTCGCCTGCATTCCTACCGCTGCGTTCTACTTTTTGCCTTCAGTGATTCGCCTGTACAACGAGCGCTATCCGAAAATCCGCATCCGCTTACTGGACCTCAGCGCCAATGAAGGCCTGGAAGCAGTGCTGCGTGGGGAAGCGGATTTCGGCATCAACATGATGAGTGGACAGCATCCGGATATCGAGTTTGTGCCGCTGGTCAAAGAGCCCTTCGTTCTCGCCTGCCGACGAGATCATGAACTGGCAAAACGCGAGTCTGTGTCCTGGATCGAACTCAGCGAATACCGCCTTATTGGTGTGGGAAGATTGAGCGGTAACCGGATGATCCTTGACCATGCGCTGGCGGGTTTGAGCTGGCGGCCCAAATGGTTTTATGAGGTGCAGCATTTGTCGACCTCACTGGGGATGGTCGAAGCTGGTTTGGGCATTTCAGCCATGCCAAGTCTGGCGATGCCGGCCGAAGGTCACCCGACGTTGGTCAGCGTGCCGCTGGTTGATCCAGTGGTCGACAGGACACTGGGCCTGGTATCGCGGCGCGGTGCCTCGCTGTCTCCAGCAGCAGAAAAATTCGTCGCCATGCTGCTGGAGCAGTGGCCGCAGTGATGCCGAGCACGGCTCGGTTAGAGCCCGTAAACAGAAGCACGGCGCTTATCAATAAATGCACTCATCTGATTTGGAATCCTTTTTCTGTAGCAGTGAGCTTGCTCGCGATAGCGTCGGACCAGACGATAATTTTTCAACAGGCCTACCATTGTCGCGAGCAAGCTCACTCCTACAGGGTCCATGTTTGCCGCGAGACAGAGCGGTGTCGTAGACGGTGCGCCCCCCTACAGGAAAAACATTACAAATCAGTTAGTTGTGTGTTTTTGACAGACGCGATCAGCATCGTCACGCAGCTTCACACCACGCTTTCCCGATTAAGACTGCTCTTATGCCCGATACCTGCCGCATTCAGCCGGCCGACAAGATCCAGGCGCGCTCCACCGCCGCCTGAACGCACGTATGCAAGCTCCGAAGCCGTGATTAAAACCACCGGCACCAAACGCACCGGGGACAGTGGCATGTCTTCAAGACGAGTATTGAAATCCGGTTCAGGGGCGCCCAGCAGAACTCCGACCGCATCGTCCTCGGTCACAAAATGCCTGGGCACCTGATCACCGATGTGATGCGAAAGGCTGACCCCGGGCAACTCCAGCGAGAGCACACCGTACTGGTCCAACTGATGAGTAACGCCGCCAGCATTGGCGACTGTTGCCGCAACAGTCTGGATCACTTCAAAGACCCAACTGCGTGTGAAAGGGTCAACGTCTCCCGGCGCGCCATATGCATGCTCGGGAATATCAGATGTCTCCAGAAACAGCTCCATCTCGAAACCATTGCCCATTCCTTCAGGGTCATCAAACGGATCTGACAGACCTTCCGTGGCAAGAATGATGGAGTCGTCGCGTCGGACTATTCGATAAGCCTGACGGGTTGAAGGCCAGTAGGGTCCGCCTGTGAAACTGGGGCTGATGATGTGGGCAATGACATCTTTTTCGACGACACCGACCGATGCCCAGTGACGATCAAGGCACTCTTCGCTCGCTGAACGAGCCGCCATATTCGCAGCGTCGGCTTCAGTCTGGTCGGCCTCGGTTTGAATGGGCTCGTCGAAAGTCGACGGTTCAGTTGGCTGTGCGGGCTGTTTGGCAGACTGAGTGATCTCTGGCTCTGGCTTTTTCATTGAACCGAACAGTTTCTTGAAGAAATTCATGTGCACTCCTTTGGATGGGGATCGCTATTTGGTCCGGGACCAGTGAGGCGAAGCACAAATCCACTCAGTGCCCCTGAAACGCTTGGAACGCGCAAACAAAAGAAGGTTGCGGGGTCAACTGCGGAGGAAACCTGGGCGGTAAAGCTTTACTCCCGTTCCGCACGGTAACGCTACGTCGCAGGCGTACTGCTGCAGCAGACAACAGCACATACGTTACATCGGTATTTCGCAATACGCGCTCAACTCCCCTACTGCCCAATGATGGCGACGGATAAGCCCGGAACTCATGAAGATGCTTTGCATGGGGTCATTGGCACCCATCCGAAACCAGACGTACATCATTGAGGCGACTGCGAATACCAAGTGAGCCGTCGGGTTCTTTCAGGCATTCGTAACTGACTCTATTAACGCTCATAAGTTGAGCTAACGTCTTTAGCTGACTCTCGTGCAATGCCGAGAGCTGGAGGTTCTGTGTCAGATACTCACAACACCCAAACCGATTCTCCAACGAGTTCACGCAGGCAAGTGCTCAAAGTTAGCGCCACAGCGCTGGCCGTAGGCTCACTCTCGGCAATGGCGCTGGGCAGCAACAGCGCCGCTCAAGCGGCCACTTCAGCCCCCACTGGAAAAGGACATAACGACATGACAAGTTTCACGACCAGCGACGGCACTGAAATTTTCTACAAGGATTGGGGCACCGGTCAGCCCATCGTTTTCCACCACGGCTGGCCGCTCAGTTCCGATGAGTGGGATGCGCAGATGCTGTTCTTCCTGTCCAAGGGCTATCGCGTGATCGCTCACGACCGCCGTGGTCATGGTCGCTCGACCCAGACAGCTCACGGCAACGAAATGGACACCTACGCTGCCGACGTATCAGCGCTGGTGACTCACCTGAAACTCAAAGATGCCGTGCATATCGGCCACTCCACAGGCGGCGGTGAAGTCGCTCGCTATGTCGCGCAACACGGCGCTGGCCGCGTGGCCAAAGCGGTATTGATCGGCGCAGTGCCACCGATCATGGTCAAGTCCGAAAAGAATCCGGGCGGTCTGCCGATTGACGTATTCGACGGCTTCCGCGCAGCGCTGGCAGCCAACCGAGCCCAGTTCTACAAGGAAGTGCCGATCCCGTTCTACGGCTATAACCGCGACGGCGCCAAGGTATCCGAAGGCGCCAAAGACAACTGGTGGCGCCAGGGCATGATGGGCGGCGCCAAAGCCCATTACGACTGCATCAAGGCCTTCTCGGAAACCGACTTCACCGAAGACCTGAAAAAAATCACCGTACCGGTGCTGATCATGCACGGCGATGATGACCAGATCGTGCCGATTGCTGATTCAGCCGAGCTGGCTATCAAGCTAGTCAAAAACGGCACGCTGAAAGTCTACAAAGGCTACCCGCACGGTATGTGCACGACGCATCCGGAAGTCATCAACGAAGATCTGTTGGCGTTTATCAAGGGCTGATGGTTCTTGAGTTAAACCCAATGCTGTAGGTGCTCATCGAGGTTACGAGGTGAGCACTTACAGGGTGAAATGCCTGGCTGTATTTCAGGCTATACACCGGGTGCGGATGGATGCCCCTCGCGAACAAGTTCGCTCCTACCCCTATCCAGCGTCATGCGCTCTTTATGGCCAGCCTCGGTAGGACCGAATTCATTCGGGAGGGCTGTATGTCAGGTGATACTCAGCTTGCGGATGTACCGTCCCCTCGCCAACAAGTTCGCTCCTACCCCATCCAGCGTCATGCGCTCTTTCTGGCTCCCTTGCCTCCCGAATTCAAGCCTGCTTTTTCAGCGCAGCAAGCTCACTCATCGTCCAGATCCTGCTGCCATGTGAGGCGGAACGCGCTCATATTCAGACGCACAAAAACAGCGAAATTCCTCAGCCATAAACGAAAGATGAGCATCTTTTCCGGTAGGTTCTTTGCCCATCATTTATTGGATAAACCGCGCTATCAGCATGCTTCACGGACTCAAAAAAAATAGTGTGTACAATACACACCGCGACTAAGCTAAGGGATGAGCCGATGCGCAGCAGAGAGATGATCAAAGCAATCGAGGATGACGGGTGGTATCTGGTCGCTACGAAGGGAAGCCATAGGCAGTACAAACATGCAACCAAACCCGGCAGGGTCACCATTAAGCATCCCGATTCAGATATCCCGATCAAAACGATCAATAGCATCCTGAAACAGTCGGGCCTGAAATGATTCGCGAGATAGGTACGAACATATGAAATTCACAGTCGTCCTGCATAAAGATGCCGATTCTGACTACGGAGTGATAGTCCCGGATGTGCCTGGTTGCTTCTCAGCCGGAAGCTCCGTGATCGAGGCACTGGATAACGTCCAGGAGGCGCTTTCACTTCACTTCGAAGGTCTCGTCGAAGCTGGCCATCCATTGCCGTCGCCTAAGGCCATCGATGTTCATATCGCAAATCCGGATTACGCAGGCGGGATCTGGGCAGTGGTTGAGTTTGACGTGACGCCCTATTTCGGCAAAGCAGTGCGATTCAACGCAACACTCCCAGAGAACTTGTTGATGCGCATTGATGATCGCGTGAAAAACGATCATCGCTATGCATCACGCTCTGGCTTCCTGGCGGCTGCGGCACTTAAGGAATTGCGGTGCGAACACTGAGCCGGCGTTAAGCGCGAATCGCGGCTCTGTGAAGCACGCACAAAAAACACAAGGATCAATTAACCGGCACGCCCCAGACACACCGTCTCAACATACTCCTGCAACGCACTCAATTGGCGGATGGCGTCATCCCCGTCGATGCCGGTATGGAGAATTCTTTCTGCAACCGCCGGGTCAAGTTGGGCTCGACTTTCTTCATCAGGCTGGCCGGTGGCGCGGGTGGCGGTTCGCACTGCGGGGCAGCGGGCGTTGACGTACACCCGCCTAGCACCAGTAGCGACAGCAGCAAGCATGGCATCATTTTTTTCATCGGCGAGGGCCTGTTCCTGTGTATGACGGGTGTCCAGATCAAGCAGCAGCTTCTGGGTTTTCTTACGTGATTCATTGGCGGCGGTGAGCTGGCGGACCTTTTGTCGTTCGGCATCACGTTCCAGTGAAACGACGTCGCGGTCGGCCGTTACAGTGGCCAGTCTTAAAGCCAGGTAAGTACTGGATATCAGCAGCGCGAGGACTATCCAGCCCCAAAGGGGAATCCATTTGAATAATGCACTCATGGCACATCCCTGAAGAAAATGTGACGACCCAGTTTGAGTGTCCGCCTGGCCATCGACGCCCAGGCCGGAGCCTTGAGCAGGGTTGTGGCGTAGTAATGAGTCGCGCCGCCGGTGGGATCAGAGTCCTCACCTGCGATGACCGCCGAAGCAGCCTGCGAAGCCAGCGCGAACTGGGCGACAGGAATAGGTTTCCTGCCGCTCAAAAAGGGATAGTTCGGATCATTACGGTTCCAGCAACTGAACTGATAAGGCGCCCGGCATACCCCCTCATAGCCCTCCCCCCACCAGTCCGGTTTACCGTCATTGTGCAAATCCATTTCCACCCGGTTACGGATGGTCCAGCCGACGGCGATCATCCCCGCCAGGCCTTCACCACGCGCCTCGCCCCAGAGTGTGCGGGCGAGGGTGTCGCGGTCTGTTTCTGTTATTGCCATGGTTTTCTCCGAGCGAAAAAAAACCGCCGGAGCGGGTATTTTTTTTGGGGCTTTAAGTGCACACAAAAAAGCCCCGGCAATGCGGGGCTTATTCAGAATCGAGGGCATCGGGTGGCATCGGCCAATCAACATCAGCCGGGTAACCCGGTTGTTGCTCAATGCGATTCAGAGCAATGCGATAGCGCTTCCAGCTAATGAGCAAAGACTCCTCGGTTTCGGTTGACTCACCCAGATCATGAGCATCCTGTAGAGGTGCGATACGCAATGTAGATAGCCGTAACTTATCATCTCGCGAGGCCAGGACTTCAACCAACTTAGCGTTTGTTAGCGCCTCCTCATCCAAATGCCATCCACCGTCGCGCCAAACATGAAAGGGGTCGGGCCTGGGTTCAGTTGTATAGCCTTCAGGCAAGCTTCCTAACGCTGCCCACTCCACCTGCTCACCACTGGTGGTTTTAAACACCGGGCCACGGAGATCAATCATTGCCTTCACTTTACCGTCTACCAATGCCAGCACGTGACCAACGTCAGGAGTAGATAACGCATCTGCTAGCTCAATCGCATTACTTGGGAGCTGTATTCCGATGCCTGGAACAACAGGCAGCGTCACCGGCCCCGCCAGAATTCCAGCGGGATCAATCAAATAAATTGCAGTCATGAGAACCTCAGATGAGTTTGATGCGGCCGGGATAAGCGATGCTACGCGGACGAGTTTCAACGCCCCCGATGGAAGATGTGTTGTAGTTGATAGAAGCCGCAGGATTCAAACCAACTACCCCCGTCGAACTCAGTCCATAGGTAGTGCTATGTGTATTGCCGTATTTATGTGTATGGGCTTTGATTTCGTCGGCCTTCCAGCTACCACCCAAACGGCCGACATCAACACCACGGTTCTCATCCAGTACACGCAAGAACTCGCCTCGCGCCTCTGGCCCCCTGAACGTCAGAACACCATCACCAGAGGTCCAACTACCTTCATTGCCAGCTCGAGCGGTTTCGGTGGTCAATTGGCCGGACTGCTGGGCGTGATCCCACAACCAAGGCCAATCTACGCGATCAAACAGTGTCCCCGAAATAGCGCCATAACCACCAGACGGGAACCCGGTCGTAGTATCAAAAACTATTCTGCCGAGCGGCGTGGAGTCGTTACGTCCTACGGGCCACCAATTACCCGCCCCGTCGCTGCGCAAGTGCCACCAGTCGCCGGCCCCCATAAGGATCAAAAATGGATAGCCCGCCGCATTCAGGTGCGTATGCAGTTTGATTTTGTCACTACCAGCAGCAAGTACCTTTAGCCTATTTCCGGCGCTGTCTACACGGTGCACGATCACATCTCTAACACCTAGCTCTGGAAGCGAACTGGGTAGAGTAAGGGTTAAAGTCTCCAAACTTGCGTCTATCAACACCAGCCCCAAATCAGAAGACAATAACGCTTTTGACTCAGATACATAACGTAGTACAGGCGCATAACTGGACGAAATCTTGTTTATCGCAACCATCAATTGCGTATTATCGCCTTCATCAGCCTTCAATCCAGCGTTCTCAATAACATTGAGAATCTCCTGAGTCACCGCATTCCCCCAGGAACTGGGAATATAAGTTCCTACTTGACCAGTGGTGACATTTTCATCGACAAACTGACCGTTGACCAGTCCAATGTCTGGCATACTTTTTGGAAAATCCATTACATGTGTGCCCCATAAATTAATTTAATGCAAAACAGTCAATCCAGCCACGCCAACCTGACTAAGTGTCTGACGACCAGAAAGACTGCTACTGAAAAAGCTGCCACACCGTCATGTCGCTATAAGTTTCATTACTCCCCAGACTAAGTGCATAACCAAACCCGTAGGTGTTTAACGATGCAGCAGCGAGAAGTTGAAGCTCAACGGTCTTGGGCGCGCTCAAGGTGAATGACCCCATGATGTGAGCAAGCGAGTTAGTGAGGTTGGCAGACCCGACGGCGCCGTTCCCGATTCCTTCCAGTAGAGGAACAGAATCGGTGACGCTGTAAAATCTCAGTCGAGCGTTGGAGATATTGCCCAAGGCTGACTGCCCGATCACGAAGTATGTGCCAGCAGGTAGCGTCAGTTGGTTAGAGGTCAGGGTTGCACCTGGGATGTTATTGGCTACTACGGTGTTCAGGTCACGGGTGCGCCATGCGCCAGCCGTGTAGGTTCCACCTGAAGTACCCAGCGGTTTGACATCGCGAAAATTTGCAAAACGTCGAGCAAAGCTGATAGCGCCGGTTGCGACCTGATTCACCGCTAGTTTGAGCGGTGTAACTGCTGACGTATTGTCGTTACCGCCATCAACTTGGGTTTGCGTCGCAAACTTGGCTATGCCCGCTTTTTCCTCAGTGGCGATATCTGGTAAACCATCCATAACCAACTTCTCAATCGCCCCCACCAACTGATCATTCTGCCCCTCAGTCGGCACCAACTCCGCAGCCTCAATAACGTTGATAATTTCCGACGTCATGGCGTTGCCCCAGTCCGCGGTGATCAATGATCCCACCTGGCCGGTGACATTGCTTTCATCGACAAACCGGCCATCTACCAGCCCGACGTTGGGCACGCTTTTTGGAAAATCCATTATTCATTTACCCCGTAATTTATAAACTCGTGCGCGTGTGCAGGCACTGCGCGGCGGATGACGCATTCGAAAGCGCTGCTGGGGTTAACGCCGAAACGCTCGCCCCAATGGCTGGTGTTGAAGCGACGGCCCAGTCGCAAGCGGGGGCCGGTGTTGAGGGTCCACATGTACTGCGCTGACCAAGTGCCAAAACGAGCTTTACCGAACCGGGCATTGCCAAAGCGCGGCGTGCGGTATTCGGTGACGGTCGCTTGCAGGTACCCCACCGAAATCGCCAGTTGTACGAAGAACGCGGGTGACTGCCCGCCCACTTCTGTCAGGCGACGGCGGACGGCCAGTTGTCGGTCTTCGAAGGTGGGGTTCACGCCCAGGCATGGATCGGGAAGGCCCATGACATGCTCCCAGTCCGGGACCAGTTCGCGTACCCGGTCTGGATCGCTTTCACCCAGCAAGTCAGAAAGACGCAAGTCTTCGCGGGCCAGTTCGAGTGATCCGGCTTCGAGCAGTTGATGAATTTCCGGCACCCGCTCTGCATCCCATGCGGGCCCCGGCGGCAGCAGTGCCTTGAGCTGCGCGTAGTACGCAGCGGCGGTTCTTATCGCCATAAGATGCCTCCAAAAGTGGGCAGCTCATTGGCACCTGGCTGTACGTTGCCGAGTGGGGCGAACAGGGTGTGATCCTTTTCGCCTGCCGCGCCGCTGATGGCTTCGGCGATGTGGCTGGCGAGCAGGACAACGCCGAGGTCGGCTTCGCGGCTGTGCAGGTCAATCAGTGCGTCTTCCACGGCAGCACGAATGGCGCCGCTGTCCGGAGTCAATTTGATTTCGTACTGGATCGGCAGCTCGACCGGCGCGAACACTCGTACTTCCGCAGTCACCGGGCGCATCGATTCGATGTAGTCGTAAACGCGTTGCAGTTGCTCGGCGTTGGGGATCGGATCGATATCGCCGTCGCGCACAACGAACACGCCAACCGTGCCCGGTCCCATCCAGTGCCTGCGCACCCAGGCCCGCGTCACGCCGGGCACTTCCAGCGCCCAGGTGACGTAGTCACTTTGATTGCCGCCATGGGGCACTACCGCGTAGGAACGCATGACCTTGGCCCGTAATGCCTCGAGGCTTTCCTGCTCGGTGCCGCCGGTCAGACCCGGCTCAAGTACCACGAAGGTATCGGCGACACCGGCCACCGGCGAAACGGTGGTCAAGCGAGTCGCCGCCGACGTGTTGCCCAGAATGCCTGGCA
The DNA here is from genome assembly GCF_021147825.1 of Pseudomonas quasicaspiana. NCBI lineage: Bacteria > Pseudomonadati > Pseudomonadota > Gammaproteobacteria > Pseudomonadales > Pseudomonadaceae > Pseudomonas > Pseudomonas quasicaspiana. The sequence goes on along the minus strand of NZ_JAGTPI010000061.1, from coordinate 14,301 downwards.
CCACGGCTTCCAGTTTTACCGAACCGCTCAACGCCGTGAGCGTGACTGACAGCGACACTTTGAACAGCGCACCATCGCCTTCACGTTGCAGCAATGTCCCGGCATCCAGCACCGCGCCCGCCACACCGGTGAAACTGGCAGTGCCCGCTGAACTCACTGCGGGCAGATAGCTGCGCCTGAGCCGCAGCCGGGCCATGCGCAGCAGGTTTTCTTCATCGGCGGTGTCGGGCAGGATTTGCGCGGCGATGTAGTGTTGATGCCCGTAGCGACCATAGGAAGCGGCACCATTGATGCGCGCCAGCACCTCGGCGTCAGAGCGCAGCAGTGCGCTCGAACCGGCCAGATCGCTCCGGGCGCGGCTGATCAGTTCGGGAAGAGAGGGAGTTTTAAACGGCATTGATCACCAGCCATAAATTATCGAGATAAATTTCCACTGTGGCGCCGCCCGTCAAGGCCAGCCTCACCCGCATGTCGAGCCGTTCGGCACCGCGTGTGATGTCGATCAGGACGGCCGAAACCCGGCCGTCATCGAGCATCCATTGCAGTGCTTCACGGGCGTAATCCTGGGCATCGCGTTCAGTCTGAGCGGTGAGCGTGCGGCGGCGCAGCAGGTACAGCCGCGAGCCGATCTGGTCATCGGTGACCGTGGGAAAACTGTCGCCCCACCAGCCGTAGCGCTCCGGGTCGTCCAGCTTGTCGTCCACCCCGGCCCGCCGCCATGTCAGCAGGCTGATGATTGCCGCGCGACGCCAGGCCAGCTCGGTAGTTGCTTCATTGATCACGCTCATGGCTAGCCTCCCGGCACTGGTTTTTTGTCCGAGCCTTCATGCACGTGCGTGACCAGACTGACGCCCGCAGCGACCTGATCGCCCGACGACTCGATGCGCCCGGTGGTGCTGATCAGCGGCGTATCGAAGGTCACCCCGCCGCTCGCCTTGACGCTGAAGTTTGTGGTGTTCAGATCCACAGAATCAGTGGCATTGATCTGCAAGGTCAGGGTCTGCAACTCGATGACGCGATTGCGTTTGAAGTGGATGAAATCCCCCTCATCGGTGTGCAGCGCCACCTCGCCGTTCTTCAGACCGGTCATACGAAAGCGGCGATCTGAAACACAGATCACCACGCCGTGTGACCGATCACCGCCGATAAAAGCGGTCAGGCCCTCAGCTCCGGGATGGGGGTTGGAGGTGTAGCCATACGGCTCGAAGTGTTCGAGACCGTCCTTTACCTCGTCGGCGGTCAAGGTCATTTGCAGGGACTGAATCGCCCCGGCCGGGTTGACCAGATTGACGACTCCGCGGACGAGCGTGTTCAGCAGCTCTCTCATGTCGAAGGCCTCCAGTAAGTAAAAAGTGGGTGAACGATGGTTTACGTGGCTTTGCTCAAGCCTTTGGGTTCAGGCAGAAACGCTTCGATAGGTGCGACCGTGAGTTCAGCGGTGGTGCCGCTTTCCCCCAGGTCGTACTGGATCTGGCTGATCAGCATGTCCTGGTCATCGCCCAGCAACCGATCGACGATGCGCACGATCATGTTTTCCCGCCAGAGATCGCCATTCGATTGCCGCCAGCCCTGAATCTTGTAGGTGCGGGTCAGCGCCTTGCCCTTGCGGCTGGCGCGCTCCCAGTCGGCGCGAGATTGAGCGAGTTCCGGAGTCAACTGGCTCTGCTCATGAATGTGCTTGAGCCGCTTGCGAGGTCGAATGTCGTCCAAGGCCGTGGCCTTGACCTGCGCCGCTTTGTCGGCCGGTTCTCCATCCTCTCGCTTGCGCTGTCCGGTCACCAGGTATTCAGAGAACACCGCGGAATAGTCCTTTTGCGCAGAGCCGCTGAGAATATTCTTTCCGAGTTCCAGACGGTCAACAGCCCGACCGCTGCTACCGGGAGCAACAATCACTAAATGCCCCTTACCGTCATCTGTGGAAAACAAACGGGATAGCGTGAGTAACTTGTCGATGGACTCGAACACGGTTTCGCCCGGCGTAATAACGTGTTCCTTTACCGGGAACGTCTTGGCGACCTCGCTGAGAACCTCGACGCCATAGGGCGCGGCCAACGCCTGAACGATGACCTGCACACTCTGTTTTTTCCATTGACTGGAGGAGCCCGTTGCGGCGCAGTCGACCAGATCTGCAGTGAGCGAACGCCCGGCCACGGAACGCGTCACGCTGTTAGCGTCATAGCTGATCGGGGTCGAATAAACGTGCCCCGTCAGCACAAGGTCCGCACCAATCCGAATTTCGCAGGGAGCGCCTTGCTTGACCGGAACTTCCATGTCCTCGCCCGGCCAGCGCCAAGAGACGCCCAAAGTAAAAGTCCGCGCCTGTTGCTCGATACCGGCGGTGATACTGACTGTTTTCCAGCCACGGTAATCCCTGCCGTCGACGCTGAGCGTGACGACGTTTTGCAAGTCCATGGGTTTACTCCTGAGCGACTTGAAGGATCGCTGCCGGCAAAAAGCCTGGGTGAGGAATGCTGTTGCGCGCGACGATTTCATCACCGCGTGTGGCGTCCGCAAACTGCCGGAACGCCAGCACCACAGCAGGCACTGATTCTTTGGGCGACACGTCGACAAGATTGACTCCTGAACGCGCAACAGCGGTCAGGTGTTCCCTCATACGTTTGCGAACCGCTTCGATGCGCTCGAAGTGCTCGTGATCAGCCAGCAGCGCCGCTTGCCAAAGCACATCACTGAGAGCGTCACGCAATTGCGTGATGTCGGCTGCAACCGGTACTTCGGGCCGTGCCACCGGGGTGGCAACCTGCTGCTCCAGACTGGGCACTCCCGGCAATGCCGAAGGCGCCGCAACCACTGGCATGGCCGAGGCCAGACGGAGAGCATCGGCCAGCACCACATCGCGAACCAACTCACGTGTAGCAGTCACGGCTGCGACCGTGGCCGCGCCTCCCGCAGCCGTTGCCGGACTCACCAGCCCGAGCACCGTTTCCACCTTGGTCATGGCCTGGCGTTGCGAGGTTTTGAAGCGATCAAACTCGCCGGTCATGCTGGAGAATTGCGCCCCCAGCATCGTTGACAGGTTCTCCGGAAAATTGGCCAGTGTGTCCGCCAGCGAAGCCGCCGAACTGACAAAGCCGGTCAACTGACTGAACTCGTGCTGAATCGCCAACTGCACTCCGGCAATGCCGTTCTGCAGGGCGGTCATGCTGATCCGCGCTTTATTGACCAAAGCCATCGCGTTCTTGTATCGGGTCAATGCCGAATCCAGAAAACTCCGGTTTTCCATTTCGAGCAGCCTGGCGGTGTTGGCCACCCCGACGGGGTAACCTTTTTCACCCGCTTCCACGAACGACAGAGAGAATCTCGCGATTCCCCCATCGGCCCGCGCCTGCTTGACCTGACACCCCTCAGTTGCAGTCACGGTCATGCGCCCGAACCAGGGGTGAATCAACTCCCCTGAGCCGGGTTGATCGAGTGCGTGCAACAGGTTGTCGCGCTGCACAAAGCAATCGTCTCCAATGACAAACGCCTCGAAGGTGATCGCCCGGGTTTTGCGCCCCATGTCTTCGACCAAAGGCCGATCACGCTGGGGATATTCATGCAACTGCGTGCGCCGCCCCACTACCGTACTGTCACTGTCGACCCAAAAGCCGACACCACGGAACGAGGCCGACTGCAGGTCATCCCGCCAAGTCTTACTCATGTCGCTGTCCTTTATTTCGAGAGGCTACTGCTGCGAGAGGCTGCGAACGCCCCTTTGCGATATCGAGAAGCCCGGCTGATTGGTTTGAGCCTCGCCAACGGTGGTGCCCGGTGGCGCGTTCTGGAACTGCACGGTCAACGCGCCTTGCAGGTTCATGCGGTTGTTGGCCGCCGCCTGCTGATTGAGCGACCCGGCCATGATCAGGCTGCCGGGCGCACCGGCTTCAGTTGACCGCAAAAGTGAATTGACTGATGCGCCGCCTTGAGTGAGATTGCGCTGTGCCTGTTCGTCGCGGACAAGCTGGGCGGCATTGGCCATGACGAACTGACCCGTGCCCCCGCCGATGTTCGTATTGACCTTGACTGCGTCACTGCCACCGAAGAACGCCATGATCGAAGAAATAATGGGTTCAATTGTCGTCCAGATCGATTTGAACAAACCAATGATCGGCTCCCAGTTAGCTTTGACGCTCGTCAGCGGGGACCAGGAAAGAACCTCGGTGATTCCCTCCCAAGCCGCCATTACTGACGTTTGAATCGTCGTCCAGACCTCCTGAAAGAAGCCCGATACAGCTGACCAGTTGGCAATCAACAAGCCTGCTGCGAGGGCAATCCCACGCACGACGAGCCCCACAGGATTGGCGCCGATAACCGTGCTCATGACAGCACTGGCGACCGTCGCCGCCACCACCGCCAAACGCAAGAACGTAAACCCCGCCGCTGCTCCGGCGATGCTTCTGACCAAGCCGGGATTGGCCTCGGTAAACGCCGAGACCTTGCTGATCAAAGGTCCGATCGTACCGAGGAAATCATTGACCGGCGGCAACAGTGCCGTGCCAATCGCGACGCCCAATCGCGTCGTCTGGTTATTCATCAACTGCAGCGCACTCTCGGTTGTCGACGCGCGCGCTGCATAAACCTCCTGCATAGAGCCGGCATATTTCTGGCTGTTGCCAACCAGTTGAAAGTTACGGGACAGCGCATCGAGACCGTTCACCAGCGGAGCAGCGGATGAGTCACCGAACAACTGGGACAGCATCGCGCTCTGTTTGCCCCTCTCCAGCGCATTCAGCTTGGTCAGCACATTACTGATCGTACCCTCCGCATCCGCGGACATGCCTTGGGATACCGCCTGCGCATCCAGTCCCAAAGCCTTGAACGCTTGCTGCTGGCCCTCGGTAGCGAGGACGCCCGCTGTAAGCGTTTGCGTGAAGTTGCGCATGCTGGTCGCCGCAGCCTCTTCAGACATGCCGCTTCGAGCGAAAACAGCGCCCATCGCGGCGGTCTGCCCCGCACTTAACCCGGACGTGCCTGCGGCAGTGACGATGCGGGAAACTTTCCCCGTGTCTACACCACCGGCCCGGCCCAGTTGAGTGATCTGATCTGCCAGCGCCACCACTTCAGTCTGGTTCAGTTTGAAGTCTGTCCGCCACCGCGCCATCATCGCGCCGGACTGTTCCCCGGTCTGATCGAAAGCAATGCCCATCTTCAAAGCATCTTCGGCAAACGTTTTCAGTTCTTCACGGGCAACGCCCGATTGTCCGCCCAGCGCAAACACTTGCGCGATGCCCGCAGCGGACACCGGCAGCTTTTCCGACAGGTCGAGCACATCCTTGCTCATCGCCTTGAATTGCTCAGGCGTCTGAAAATCAACCACCCGCCTGACCCTGGCCATAGAGCTTTCAAAGGCAATAGCGGCTTTCGCGCCATCAACGAAGGGCTTCATCAGCCCCTCCTTGCCGGTCAAAGTATCCATGAAGGGAATATTGCCCAAGGCGCTCAAGGATTTACTCAAGGTCGAGATTTCTTTCTGCGCGTTTTTGAGCTGGGGCGACAGCTTGTCGACGCCGGTCATGACCACCATGACTTGAATGTTATTAGCCATTATTCCCCCGTTGCTCTTCGAGAATTCGAAAGGCATGCCACTCGCTTTCCAGAATTACATCCAAAGGTCTTCCCATGAGCACCTCAGGGTCCGACCTCCAGAAGTAAGCGAGGTCGTACACCACGCCGATCAGGTCGGCGACGCCACCGAAGCGCTCTGCAGGAAAAAACCGATGATTTTCCACACCAGGCTGTTCAGGTCCGCCAGGTCCAGTTGGTTGACTGATCCCGCCGGAATGGCTGCGCACACCGCGATGTATTTGCAGGCTGCTTCGATATCCGCCACCGGCATCGACGAGTCGGAAAGGGTGTAAGGCAGCACTTTTATCGCCCGACACTCCTCAGCCGTCGGGCGACGCAGGTGCAACTCGGTGAGCTCCTGACCGTGTGCCTTGATGGCGACGGCCAGGGGAAAGGTCTCTTTACTCATCACTGCCAGTCCCCCGAGATGCCTTCGAATTTGAGGCTGACCTTGCCGTCCTCACTGGTACTGGTCATGTCATCTACTGCGTACGCGCCGCTGAGCACGTAAGTGGTGCCGTCGTTGAACTCGGCGGTGACCGTCATGTTGGTGCCGGTTTCGATTTTTGCCCGAGGGAAATCGACGGTACGAATCGCGTCAACCTTGATGAACGGCGTCACTTCGTTTTCCTTGAAGTAGCCGACCACCACGGTTTCGCGCTTGACCCGGGACATCGGCACTTCTACCGCGCCCGTGATGACCAGCTGTTCGCCGTCGACCTTGATGTAGCAAGTACCCGCAACTTTCTGACCCATGTGAATCTCCACGAAAAAGCCCGCACAGGGCGGGCTTGGAATGACGTTTGATTAAGCGGCTCAGGCCGCGTCGGAATACTGCAGACGGAACTGATACAACAGCGCGAACACGCGCAGTTGATTGACCAGATCCGGCGGATACAACACGTTCAGGCGATTCGGATTAGTCGCGTCGCGCTCAACGATCAGGTTGTCCTTGAAGGCGTCGATGTTCTCGACAATCCCCAGACGCACCAGCTCACCATAAGCTGCGATCAGCTCACCGCGAATCACCTTCGGGGTCACCATGCGCTGGCCGGGGCCGAACTTGGTGCCGTCGTTCGCCAGTTTATGGCGACCGTATTTGCTGGTGATGCGGGTACGCAGGAAACGCAGTACATACGCCGACTGGTGCAGCGGCTCGCTGTCCAGGTACGAGTCATCCGGCTGGTTGTACGCGTTACGCTGATACGTGGTAATCGCCCGCTGGATGCGCATCGCACTGCCCGAATACTCGAACGTGGCGATGCCGCTGCCGAGCAACGACTGGTATTCATCCAGCATGAAACGGTCACTGACCGCTGCAGGCTCGATGGCCCCCAACTCACCCGATTGCGTCGGGCATGCAGGATCGGCGCTGATGAACACCGCAGTGCGTGCGCTGAACTGTGCGGCGACTTCCCATACTGGTTGCGGAATGCTTTTTTCCATGGCGCCGATAGACACCGATGGGTCATTGCGCAGCTTGCCCGCAGCCACCAAGGCACCCAACGTACCGCGTTTTGCACTGTAAACCCGACCGTAAATCTGCTTCGCCCAGGACCAGCGACCCGAGGTGAAGTCCATGGTGGATTTCCAGTAATCCAGCGTTGCGGCGTCCGTCCATGGCTGACTGATGAACTCGAACGGCTCATCGCCAAGCGCGGCCAGTGCGGCGGCCATTTCCGGCGTGCCGACACCACCGGCCATCGCGGCCACAACCACTTCCAGACCGGCTGGCAGTTGCTCGCCATTGGCGGCACCCAGTCGGTTGAAGCTCAACTGGATATCGTTGCCCAGCTCGCCTTTGAACTTGCTGACCAGCGTGACGACGCCCGCTTCGGCGGTAGCCGTCACCGGCAGATCGGTGGCCGCATTGATAGCGCTCAGCAACGCAGCAGCTGCTTCGGCGGCCGTGGCCAGTTCAGGCACGATAGCTCGCACCCGAACGCCGCCCACATACAAGTTCAGCAGGCCGGCCGCGGTGGCGGTACCGGTCAGCGTGACCTTGCCTTGCGCATTGGTGCCGGACTCGATCTTGAGTGGCAGGCACCAGACCTCGCCTGCAACATCGATCTTGCGATGCGCTGCATGCATGGCCCACAACATCGAACCAGCGCCGCCAATGGCACGCGCTTCGGTGCTGCGCGAGATCAGCACCAGGCGGCCGATGTCTTCACTGGTTGCATCGTCGTTGACCTGACCGATGATCAGGCGTCGCAGACTGGAAGCACCGCTGTTGGCCATTGAGTTATCAAGCTCGGCGTAGAACAGAGGTACACGAAGATCGGATGGAATCTGGCTGAAACCTACAGTCATTTGGCGGCACTCCCTTTTGCTTTGGGCAGGGCTGAAGCCGTACCCACAATTACGTCAGCATCATTGATCCGTCGCTGCCAGTAGGCAGTCAGCGGTACTTCGTAGCCCTCGGCGGACAGCAGTTCGCCGCCCCGGGCCGGATCCGGAACAGCCCCGCCTTCGGCAGGTTTCACATGCACTCGTTTCACTGGGGTATATCCTCACGGGTTTTGAATTCGAAGCGGCCATCCGGGCCGCGCTCTGTCAGGTTTCGGTCGACCATCGGGTCAATGAAGTCGATATCCATATCGACTCCCTCAAGCAGTGGCAGGCCATCGTTGACCTGCTCCTGCCACGTTTCTGGAGCCCCGGCCGGGTCACTGCGACCCAGCATGAACTCGGTGAAAAAGCGGAATTGGTAAACCACCCGGTTCTCGTCGATCAGCAACATCGAGCTGCCGCTGTACTGCAAAGGATCGTCTTCAGCTTCAGGCTGAAAACCCACCAGAGCAGCCCAGAGCTGAACGCGAATGCTGTGAAGTTCCTGAGTCGCGGCCTGGCCGTATTGATCACGGTTAGCCAGCGCAACGTTGATCACGTATTGCTCACGGACGATGTGCCGGACCACATTGGTGGTGGATTCCTGAGCCGTATCGCCCGCCGTCAGGACATAGGCGGCGGGCATCGCAAGCTGGTCGTCGGTGCGGGCGCTGTCCCATTGCAGACCGCCAGCGACCCGGCCTTGAAAACCGGGGCAGCGCTCGCTTATCTGTGCGATCAAAGTTGTTACGTTCATTTCAGAACTCCAGTTTCAGAACTCCAGACACGACAAAGCCCCGGGAACGGGGCTTTGCAGTGCTGATAAAAAGTGGCTCAAAAACCCGCCGAATGCGGGCTCTCAGAAGCTATTGGCGTGCAGGCATCGAGCTCACTCTCCGATCTTCCAGACTTGCGCCAGGTTGCCGTTGCTCTGGTATACAGAGCCGACAAATACCGCCAGGATCATGACCAGCGGCCAGGCCTGAACCGGCATGACCAGCATGCCTTTGCAGATGTAAACCATCACCGTGCCAGCGCTGACCATCACCAGCCAGGCCAGACAGCTCATGTTGCGGCGAAACCGTGCGCCCTTGCGGCGAAACGTGAAGAGCCTTACGAACAGGCCCATGCATAACCAGAACGTCACCTGGGTAAGCAGTGCGCTAATCAGAGGCTTATCCATCATGACCTCCAGGCTGCCCGGTCTCTAATCTGCCGCGCCGTTTGATGGCTGCCAGCGCCACAGTGACCACCAGCACGGATGCCCCGAATGCGGCGGGCCCTGAATACTTGAAAGGGCGAATACCCCAGAATTCGAAGTCCACTAAAGCGGGGGCGAACAAATAACCCATTACAAATGACACCATCAGAAAAACCATCCGCTTCCAGACCGGCATTTCTTCTGTGGTGGTAAAGAACACCAATGCACCCGCCAATGCGCCGATGGCGGCGAGCGTATCGATGCCTGTCAACAATCCTGCGAAACCCGCACCGGCCGCACCAGCGACCACGACAGATGCGGCCGTGCTCGCTGGCTCGGCCATGCTCATACTCCATTGCTATTCCCGGGGGAAAAAGAAACCCCGCCGAAGCGGGGTGGGTGACTGCCTGTAAAAGGCCTGATGACGTGGCTGAAAAGCCTGCCTGCCGCTGCTGCCTCAGGCGTAAATCTCAGATCGTGCCGCCTTTGTACCTGCCGCCGGAAAGCATGGGAAGAGGCGATTTTGAGGTGGTTCAGATGCGACTGGAACGCGACAGGAATGTGACCACAACACGACAAAGTCGCTCGACGAATGGTTGCCAGGTCGTCGTTTGAAGAGCTTGGCAAGCGGATGTCTTGTAGGAGCACGCCTTGTGTCCATGACAAAGCGCTGTCGCGAAGTAAACAAAGGATCTGTAGGAGCGCACGAGCACCGCGAGGCCGCGATTGCGTTCTGCCTGACACACCGCAATCGCGGCCTCGCGTTGCTCGTGCGCTCCTACAGGAAGTAAATTTCAACTAAGGGCTTGCATGCGTCACGCGCTGGACGGCACGGCACGCTTGCTCGTACTCGCCATCACTATCGACATCACCTGCTCATGCAACCGCTGCACCCGGTTGCGATAGGTTCGGTCAGCCCCTTCGGCAATTCCTGCGGTGCGCATCTGTTCGCGGATCGGAACAAGTTCGCAGTAACGTTGCGTTGCCAGTCTGGCCAAAGCTGCCTGACCGGGTGTGCGTTGCAATTGCGCAACGGCGCGATCTATTGCGGTGGCGATGGTGTCCATGCCCGTGCCGCCGCTATCCAGGATGCGAGACCCCGGCGTGCTGCGCGGTGGTGCCCCGCCCCATTCAATCAATGCGCCCAACTGACTGCCTAAACCGCCACCCAGACCTCGCTCGCGGGTTTGCTCACCCCAATGCACCATCAACTTTTCGATTTCCTTGATCATTTTGTTCCCTCGCCATTCAACTCAATGTCCGCCACAGCAGGCATTGTGAAAAAACCCGAAGCGCAACCCGCCGACCTGACCGAAGTCAGGCAAACCGTCGCAACCTGAGGGATGAGCAAAAAGATTAGCAATCGCTAATATTTACATCAATAGCAAAATGTAATTTACTGTCTGCTAACGCATAGCGATGATTAAGCCATGGATATTTACGAACAACGCCTTAGAGCCCTTCGCCATGCTATGGCTGGCCTCACTCAAAAAGACTTCGCCAACCAGTTCGGTCTGGACGCGTCTTATTTATCGCAATTGCTGAACGGCCATCGAAAGCTGGGGGAAAAGGCTGCCGCCACCCTAGAGGGCAAGATTGATCTGCCCGCAGGCACGCTGGTTTCTCCAGATACCAATGATCTGCTCGAGGGGGCAGCACCTAAAACAGTGGCTCCCGTGGACACCAAAAGAGTCATGGAGTCCTTGGGGTTCATCACCATCCCGCACCTCAACGTCGCCGCTTCGATGGGCCACGGTCTGGTGCCGGAAAATCAGGTCGAAGTCATTCGCGAGATGACGGTCCACCTCGACTGGCTGAAAACCCAGGGAGTGCCGTATTCCAGCCTTGAAAATCTGGCGATCATCACCGGTGATGGCGACAGCATGGAGGGCACCTTTCGCGATGGCGACTCGTTGCTGGTAGACCGGGGAATTACCGAAATCCGCACTGATGCGGTGTACGTGTTTACTCTGGACGGTGATTTATTCATCAAGCGCCTGCAGCGAATGACCGGAGGCGCGCTGCGGATGATCTCGGACAATCCTGTTTACCCCCCGATCATGATCGACGGCGCTGATCTGGAGAAAATCCATATTCAGGCGCGAGTGTTGCTCGTGTGGAATGCCAGGAAGCTTTGAGCCACTGAGCCTTTGAACCAGGCCGATGAATGCGCCCGCCGATGCGGGCTTTTTTATGGGCGAGCCAAAAAAGAGTACACACGTACTCTTTTTCTCTTGCCGTTCAGCTCATCGATATTTACTGTATGTATATACATAACGCCAAGGAGGACCACATGTCCAAGACGCAAACCAGAGCCCTTGCCCCCCCTACGTCGCTTGAACTGCTTGGGGCACGCCTTCAGAAAGTCATCACCTCCCCCGCCGCTCGTAAGGAGCACGCAGCGCTGGTCTACAAGGCCCCGGATGAGTCCCAGCAAGACTGGGATCAGATCATTGATGCCATCACCGAGACCGACGGTGTCTATGCAAACGTTCAGGAAGACGGATCCGTCCGCGTGTTCTGGGACGTACCGGCTCAAGATTGAGCAATCCCTTCAGAGGAATAGAAATATTTAGCAAATGCTATTGTATAAATATTTAGCCATTGCTAATTTAATCTCGTACCCATTCATTACCGAGTACGAGTCATGAAAATTTCAAAACACCACCCTCGCTGCCAGGTGTACCTGCATCCGGCAGCAGCTTCGAGTCCTGAGGCGGTTCGGGCTATCCAACAGCAAGTCGGCCTGCTTCTGATCATCACCCCGAAAAAACGACGTGAGTCGTGCAAACCAGCCAGTGCACATGAATTCAACCCTTGGGGAGGCGACGCGGCATGAGCCAGACACTCAATCAACTGCGGTCCGAATTTGCCACGCCCTGCCCGACTCTGAGCGCCGTTCGAGAGCGATATTTCTCCCACATATCGAGCGACCGGTATCTGATGCGCAAGATCAGCAGTGGCGCAATTGCCCTGAAAGTCACACGGCTGGGCGGTTCCAGCAAAGGACAGCCAGTGGTGTACCTGCACAATCTCGCGGACTATCTGGATGCTCAAGATCAATTACAGGCTGCATGACCCTTGCGAATGCCGCTGTCCGACAGCGGCATTGATTTCATTCTTGCAAAGCAAAGACTGGTGACCCACATCTGCGTTTCCAGCAAAAGTCATGCAGGCGATCAGCTAGCACGACATGTCTAAATCAATGCTCTTAACCAATACTGCTGATATTTAAGACTTTTTTCTGCTTATTACTGGATATTTCAAAATAATCAGCTAAGTGGCCTAAAGCTGAAACGTTAAACGTCGATAGGTTACTAACGTTTCCTCTCTCGACAGGCTATTCGCATGAATCTGAGAAATCTCAACATTGCCCCCCGATCGCTGCTCTGTTTTGGCTTTTTTGCCTTACTGATCACCGCTCTGGGCCTGTTCTCATTACAGCAGTCAGTTGGCCTGAAAGAATCACGAGAGGCACTGCAGGACAACGTATTGCCGACCGTTCAGACCATTGAGCAGATCAAGACCGATCTGGTGACCATCCGATTGGGCAACACCGGCTTGCGAGCAGCATCAGATGCAGAAGGAGCCAAGCGCCAGCTTGATCGCATCAGCCAGGCACGTACCGGCCTGGAAACAGACGTGCGCAAGCTGAAACCTCTGTTGATCACGGAGGCTGGCCAGAAAGCGTTCAGCAGCATGGAGCGCAACCTGATGGCATACCTTGCCGTGCATGCGCGCTTTCTGGACGCGGTCGCCCAGAAGCGTGAAGACCTGATCAACGCAATGACCAACGCCACGGGTGAGATGACTCAGGCTGCGGAACAGTTGAGCAAGGACATCACCGAAGTTTCGCGCCTGGCCGACCTCAAGATGGCCGAGTCCGATGCCATTGCTGACCAGACCTATTCTCAATCTCGCAACGTCACTATCATCGCTATCATCGTGGCACTTATTGCAACCCTCGGCCTGGCTGCACTGTTCACCCGCAGTCTGGTTGCCCCCATTGCCAAGGCATTGGCCGTTGCTCAGCAAATTGCTGCCAACGACCTTAGCAAGCCAATCGATGTAGACGGCAAGGATGAACCGGGCCGATTGCTGCAAGCGCTGTCGGTGATGCAACAAAACCTGCGTCGCACACTGGGTGAACTGAGCGATTCATCATCGCAACTGGCGTCGACTTCCGAAGAAATGACCGCCGTCACTGAAGATTCATTGCGCGGCGTACAGCGTCAGAACGATGAAATCAATCAGGCTGCCACGGCCATCAACCAGATGAGCGCGGCCGTTGAAGAAGTCGCACGCAATGCATCGCTGGCCTCCACAGCCGCACGCGACTCCAGCCAGTCTGCAGAAAATGGCAGCAAGCGAGTTGGTGAAACCGTGAGCGTGATCAATGAACTGCATCAGGCGGTCGGCGTCACTGCGGTTGAAATCGACGGGCTGGCGGTACAAGTGCAGGGCATCAGCGGCGTGCTGGATGTGATTCGTGGCATCGCCGACCAGACCAATCTGCTCGCTCTTAACGCAGCTATCGAAGCGGCACGAGCGGGCGAAGCCGGTCGTGGCTTTGCGGTGGTGGCCGACGAGGTTCGGGCACTGGCCCACCGTACTCAGCAGTCCACTGCCGAAATCGAAAAAATGATCGCCTCGATTCAGGACGGTGCCGGTAAAGCGGTCAGCGCCATGGGCCACAGCAGTGAGCGCGCACGCGCCAGTCTTGATGTCGCCGAAGCGGCTGGCCTGGCGCTGAAGGAAATCACTGCCGCTATTGTGCAGATCAACGAACGCAATATGAGTATTGCCTCGGCCACTGAAGAGCAGGCGCAAGTCGCCCGGGAAGTTGACCGCAACCTGACCAGTATCCGCGACCTGTCTTTGCAGACCTCAGCCGGAGCCAACCAGACCTCGGCGGCCAGCAGCGAGCTGTCGCAACTGGCGGTGGGGCTGAATCAGTTGGCACTGCGCTTCAAGATGTGAGGGTGATTTTTCTGTAGCAAGCATGCCTGTTCCGGTAGCAGGAATGCATTCCCCTGTGGGAGCAGGGCTTGCCCGCGATAAGGCTGGACACGGTTCACTTTGGATCGCAGTGTCCTTATCGCGGGCAAGCCCTGCTCCTATCAAACAAACTACAACTATTTGATTTGGAGTACTTTTTCATCTGTAGGAGCGCGCTTGCCCGCGATCGCGTCAGCACAGGCAATATA
>NZ_JAGTPI010000060.1:0-37814 GCF_021147825.1 Pseudomonas quasicaspiana | reverse complement strand
GTGGGAGCTGGGCTTGCCCGCGATAAGGCTGAATGCGTTCTAAAGTGAACCGCATTCAGCCTTATCGCGGGCAAGCCCTGCTCCCACAGGAGAACTCACTCAGATCCGTATTAAGTAAACTACAACAAAAAAGCCCGGCCTGTTTTCACAGGCCGGGCTTCTGGATTGCAGCGTCAGCGATTTACTTCATCGACGAACGCGGCGCTACCGGCTGGTTGTCGTTGGAAACGGTCACTTCCACACGGCGGTTCTGGGCACGGCCCGAAGCGCTGGTGTTGTCGGCAACCGGGTATTCCTTGCCATAACCCTGGGAAACTACGCGAGCTGGATCAACGCCCATTTTCACCAGTGCCATGCGCACAGAGTTGGCGCGACGCTCGGACAGAGACAGGTTGTAGGAATCGGAACCCGAACTGTCGGTGTAACCTTCAACGATCACTTTGCGATCCGGGTTATCACGCAGGTAGGTCGCCAGTTGGTTGACGTTAACCAGACCGCTGGATTTCAGCTCCGCCTTGTTCAGGTCAAACAGCACGTCGCCGAAGGTCACCAGCGTACCGCGTTCGGTTTGCTTGGCGTTCAGGCTGCTTTGCAGTGCCTTGATCTGTGCGTCACGGGCATCCAGACGGGCTTGAGCGCGCTGAGCGGAGGCACCTTTCAGTTCCTCTTCAGCGGTGCGCAGGGCAATAGTCTGCTTCGCAACTTCAACACGCTGGTTGGTCAGATAAGCCAGTTGGTCGACTTTCTTCTCGTCTTCGCTGTTGCGATAGGCTGCGTCAGCCTTGTCTAGCCAGTCGCTGGCGTCTTTGGTTTCCAGCGCCGCTACTTTGGTAGCCTGCGGGTTGGTCTGCAGAGCGGAGAAGTTGGTGCGAGCCTGTTCCAGATTCTGGTTAGGCGGCGTCGAGCAAGCGGCCAGTGCAACACTCATGGCCAGCAGGGCAGGGATCATCACTTGTTTGCGCATAATAGTTTCGTCCTTTCAATCGAATTCGAAATGCATGAAAAACGTTGGCTGCAACGTTGGTTACTGGGCCGGTGCCGGTTGCACCTGACGCAGACCTTCTTCACGTAGTTCGTTGACGCCTTGACGGGCATCCTGCACAGCTCGCTCTGCCTTGGCAGCCTGGGATTTACGTTCCGCTACGCGAGCGTCCCATTCAGCTTGTTCAGCCAGGCGGCGTGCTTCGTCGTATTTCTGCTCTTGCATGGCGAGCTCGGCTTGCTTGAGTTTGTCTTGCGCCGATTTCATTTCCACTGCGGAGAACTCGGTACCACCGGCGCTGACGGCGCTGTTGACGGCCGATTGGCTCACAGCGTACTGCTCGGTCGGAGGATTACCTGCACAACCAGCGAGTACGAAGCTGGCACCCAGTGCCAGAGCAGTCAGTTTCAGACCGCGCAGGCCTTTGAATTTGGTGTTGGCAGTAAGCGTGTTCATCGTGATCGACTCCATTATTTAACTCCTGAAAATCTTGAGTGTTCCATGACAGTCGTTGGCCTGAAGCGTGCGAGGTAGCGTATGGCTGCGCCGTTGGCTATCCGTAGGCTTTTCTGTAATGGCTATGGGCTCGGACACATGAGCTTTTTGAATAGTTCAGGTTTTTTTTGACGTCAACAGTTAGTGAGGCCAGGGAACAAATCATGTGAAAGAACGATCCTCGCACGTCATTGCCAGGCCGTCTTGAGGCCCGCGCGACGCGTAAGCGGGTTGTTACTCAGAGTCCTTTTTTTCGGACAACTCATGCAGATACCGCCGCGAAAGCGCCAGAAAACGTGGGGTAGGGCCTACGTCTTCGTAGACCGGGTCACCTTCTTCATCAGTGGTCACGACATGCTGGCCTTTGACGTAAGGGAAGCTCGCTTCGAGTTCTTCCAGGGCTGCACCGATCAGCTCGCCCAGTAACTCTTCAGGATGATGTTTGGGGTACATCTCTGTCAGCGCGCTCAAGCGCGCAGCGGACTCCATGTCCAGGTGGATCGCATATTCAGTCTGGGTCAGCCGTCCTTTGGCGTTCTCTTCCCAATGGTTGGCGAGTTCACGGATTTTCATAGGGACCTCTTTGTTTGCCCACCGATGGCAGGTCTGCTTGAGTGCTGATTCATTGAGTGCTCAGCCATGGTTCACCGATGAGATTAGCCGGGTTATTTCAAAAGGTTTATTCACCGGGTGTTGGCGTGGCTGTTGATTTTGCTGCACTGATGGTAGAAAAGGGATAGATCAGAATTCTGCACGCCTGTTCAGTCGCTAACGCTTTGAGGCGGGTGGCGCCCACACAAAAATCAGGGGGAGAGGAACGATGGCTGATATCGACGCGCGTTTACGCGAGGATGTGCACCTGCTGGGTGAGCTGTTGGGCAATACCATTCGCGATCAGCGCGGGAGTGAGTTTCTCGACAAGATCGAACGTATTCGCAAAGGAGCCAAGGCCGGTCGGCGCGGTTCGGCTGAGGGCGCCGAGCAGCTTACTTCCAGTGTTGATGGCCTGGCCGAAGATGAATTACTGCCGGTTGCGCGGGCCTTCAATCAGTTTCTCAACCTGGCCAACATCGCCGAGCAATATCAACTGATTCGGCGGCGTGACGATTCACAGCCGCAACCGTTTGAATCTCGAGTGCTGCCTGAGCTTCTCGACCGCCTCAAAAGTGCAGGACATAAACCCGAGACCTTGGCTCGGCAGTTGAGCAAGCTGGAAATCGAACTGGTCCTCACTGCGCACCCCACCGAAGTGGCACGCCGCACCCTGATTCAGAAGTACGACGCCATCGCCGCACAACTTGCGGCCCTCGATCATCGTGATCTGAGCAGCGCCGAACGTGAGCAGATCACCGAGCGCCTGCAGCGTCTGATTGCCGAAGCCTGGCACACTGAAGAGATTCGCCGCACCCGACCGACCCCGGTGGATGAGGCGAAATGGGGTTTCGCCGTTATCGAGCATTCGTTATGGCATGCAGTACCCAATTACCTGCGCAAGGCCGATCACGCGTTGCATGCAGCCACCGGTTTTCATCTGCCACTGGAGTCTGCGCCGATTCGTTTTGCCTCATGGATGGGCGGCGACCGTGACGGTAATCCCAACGTCACGGCGGCGGTTACGAGAGAGGTGCTGTTGCTGGCCCGCTGGATGGCGGCGGATCTATATGTGCGTGACGTCGATCAACTGGCAGCCGAATTGTCGATGCAGCAAGCCAGTGATGCGTTACGTGCCAGTGCAGGCGACAGCGCTGAACCCTATCGTGCTGTCCTGAAGCAACTGCGCGAGCGGCTACGGGCGACCCGCAACTGGGCTCAGGCTTCGCTCGCCGTCACACAGCCCGCGCCAGATAACGTGCTGCATGATAATCGCGAGCTGCTTGAGCCGCTGATGCTCTGCTTTCAGTCGCTGCATGAGTGCGGCATGGGCGTGATCGCGGATGGCCCGCTGCTGGACTGTCTGCGCCGTGCAGTGACGTTCGGTCTGTTCCTGGTGCGTCTGGATGTCCGTCAGGATTCCACCCGGCATGAATCCGCTATGACCGAAATTACCGACTACCTCGGGCTTGGCCGCTATGAGGAGTGGGACGAGCAGGCACGTGTTGATTTCCTGTTGCGGGAATTGAACAGCCGACGTCCGTTGCTGCCTGCGCATTTCAAACCGGCCGCTGACACCGCAGAAGTGCTGGCAACCTGTCGCGAGGTGGCTGCTGCGCCTGCCGCCTCGTTGGGTTCCTATGTGATTTCCATGGCCGGTGCTGCTTCGGACGTGTTGGCGGTGCAGTTACTGCTCAAAGAGGCCGGTTTGCAGCGCCCCATGCGCGTCGTGCCGCTGTTCGAAACCCTCGCGGATCTGGATAACGCCGGGCCAGCCATGGAACAGTTGTTGAACCTGCCGGGCTACCGTTCACGCCTGCACGGCCCGCAGGAAGTCATGATTGGCTATTCCGATTCCGCCAAGGATGCGGGCACCACTGCCTCGGCCTGGGCGCAGTATCGGGCGCAGGAAAAACTCGTTGATATCTGTCGCGCCCAGCAAGTCGAACTGCTGCTGTTTCATGGTCGCGGGGGCACCGTTGGGCGTGGTGGTGGTCCTGCTCACGCGGCGATTCTGTCGCAGCCGCCGGGTTCGGTAGCCGGGCGTTTCCGTACCACCGAACAGGGTGAAATGATCCGCTTCAAGTTCGGCCTGCCAGACATCGCCGAGCAGAACCTCAATCTATATCTGGCCGCCGTGCTGGAAGCCACCTTGCAACCGCCACCGCCGCCCGAGCCTGCATGGCGAGAGATGATGGATAACCTGGCGGCCGATGGCGTCAGCGCTTATCGCGCGGTGGTGCGTGAGCATCCGGAGTTCGTCGAATACTTCCGTCAGGCCACACCGGAGCAGGAACTGGGTCGATTGCCTTTGGGGAGCCGTCCGGCCAAGCGCAGGGAAGGGGGCGTAGAGAGCCTGCGGGCCATCCCGTGGATTTTCGCCTGGACTCAGACGCGATTGATGTTGCCCGCCTGGCTTGGCTGGGAGGCAGCGCTCAATAAGGCCCTCGAACGTGGCGAAGGTGAACTGTTAGGGCAGATGCGTGAACACTGGCCGTTCTTCCGCACCCGGATCGACATGCTGGAGATGGTGCTGGCCAAAGCCGACCACGATATTGCCCAACTGTACGATCAGCGTCTTGTGGAGCCGAGACTGCAACATTTGGGTACGCATTTACGCGACCTATTGTCGCAGGCATGCTCCGTAGTGCTGGGGCTGACCGGGCAATCGAAACTACTGGCTCATAGCCCTGCGACGCTTGAATTCATCAGCCTGCGCAACACGTATCTGGATCCACTGCATCTGCTTCAGGCAGAGTTGCTTGCCCGTTCACGCAACCGTGAGGCAAGTCTGGACAGTCCTCTGGAGCAGGCACTGCTGGTGTCTGTGGCGGGTATTGCCGCCGGATTGCGTAACACCGGTTAGTCAGCGCTTCCGTTAATGGCGCGCCGTCAATTGCCAGTGCGCCATTGGCATCAATGACTTGCGCGCTT
Organism: Pseudomonas quasicaspiana; assembly: GCF_021147825.1. Lineage (NCBI taxonomy): Bacteria > Pseudomonadati > Pseudomonadota > Gammaproteobacteria > Pseudomonadales > Pseudomonadaceae > Pseudomonas > Pseudomonas quasicaspiana. The sequence continues at coordinate 32,812 of NZ_JAGTPI010000060.1, read as the reverse complement.
TTGACTGGCTCAAGCCACCTGAACCAATTTCGCACTCTGCTACCTCTGACCGGGTAGTGGATACTGCGACTTTTGGCGGCTTGTGCCACTTGTGTCGGCTGTGTATCTTGATCAGCCTTTGGCCATTCTTCGGCTCGAACCACATTTGAGATTGGTCCAGTAGTGGCGAATCCGACGTTTACATATAAAAAATTTGAGGAGCACATCGATGCGCGTGATTCTGCTGGGAGCTCCCGGGGCCGGTAAAGGTACTCAGGCAAAATTCATCACCGAAAAATTCGGCATCCCGCAAATTTCCACAGGCGATATGCTGCGCGCTGCCGTCAAGGCTGGCACTGAACTGGGCCTTAAAGCCAAGAGCGTCATGGACAACGGCGGTCTGGTTTCCGATGACCTGATCATCGGTTTGATCAAGGATCGTCTGTCCGAGCCTGATTGCGCCGGCGGCGTGCTGTTTGACGGTTTTCCCCGCACCATTCCACAGGCGGAAGCGCTTCTGGCGGCGGGTCTGGAAATCGACCACGTGCTGGAGATCGCTGTAGATGACGAGGAAATCGTCAAGCGCATGTCCGGTCGCCGTGTACACGAAGGCTCTGGCCGTATCTATCACACCATTTTCAATCCGCCCAAGGTTGAAGGCATTGATGATGTGACTGGCGAGCCACTGTTGCAGCGCAAGGATGACGTCGAAGAAACCGTTCGCCATCGCCTGGCCGTGTATCACGACCAGACCAAGCCGCTGGTTGAGTTCTACAGCAAACTCGAAGCGAAAAATGGCAAGCCTAAGTGCAGCCACATCGCAGGCGTCGGTTCGGTTGAAGACATCACCAGAAAAGTGCTTGAAGCTCTGAGCTGACAGCACTGGCTTGAGTCAACAAACGGTCCGCTTGCGGGCCGTTTTGTCGTTTATAATGCGCCCCTTTTTTGATCTCGATGGATAACCCTGATGACCACCTTGCTGGCCCTGGACACCGCCACTGAAGCCTGCTCGGTCGCTTTGCTGCACGACGGCAAGGTGCTGAGCCACTACGAGGTGATCCCGCGCCTGCACGCCCAGCGTTTGCTGCCCATGATCAAAGCGATCATGGCAGAGGCGGGTATTGGCCTGTCAGCGCTGGATGCCATTGCTTTTGGCCGTGGTCCGGGTGCCTTTACGGGCGTGCGGATCGCCATTGGCGTTGTGCAGGGGTTGGCCTTTGGTCTGGAGCGTCCGGTTCTCCCCGTTTCCAATCTGGCAGTGCTGGCCCAGCGAGCAATGCGCGAGCACGGTGCTCATCAGGTTGCTTCGGCCATCGACGCGCGCATGGATGAGGTTTACTGGGGTTGCTTTCGCGAGTTCGCAGGAGAGATGCGTCTGCTTGGCGCCGAAGCCGTACTCCCGCCAGAGCAGGTTGCTTTGCCTGTTGATGCGAGTGGTGAATGGTTTGGGTCCGGCACAGGCTGGGACTATGCCGAGCGTCTGCCGGTCAGCGTCATAGGCCACGACGCCAGTATGCTGCCCCACGCTCAGGATTTACTGACCCTGGCGACCTTCGCCTGGCAGCGCGGTGAGGCCATCGTTGCAGATGATGCCCAGCCGGTTTATTTGCGGGATAAAGTGGCCACGCCCAAAGCCCGATGATTTCTGTAGGTACTCGCTCTTGCAGGTTCTACGCGATCCGGTGGGACCGAATTCATTCGGGAAGGCGGCATTCCTGACGGCAGAGATAAATCGAACGCACAGGCCCCTTCGCGAATGAATTCGCTCCCACGGATTTGCGTTTGCAGGCCAACATAGAATCTCCCGCAGGAATCTGTGTTTGCAGCCCTACGCAGGGTCTGTGCCATCCTGGGAACCCTTTGTGGTTAGTCAAAACACGACCTTTCATCGCCTAAAATCCTCAACTTCCAGCTTGTTGCGAAACTTTTTCAAATTGTGTGGTCTAGTTATCGTTCGGGTAATTGCAACACTCTGCCCGTGAAGTTAGATTGCCACTATAAGATGCAGAGTACGCACTAATGCGCATAGACGGCCCTTCACAACGTTCATACCCCATCAAACGCAAGCCGCGTAATCAGCCTGCGATCGTTGATGGCACCTTCGAAGAAGTCGAAAACGACGCCGAAGTTGCCCAGCAGCCAGCGCAAAGCGCTCGCTCAGGTGGTAATGCACAGGCCAATTCGACTGCCAACGTTCCTGCACGTCCGCAAGACATCATCTTCCCGCGTTCCATGAGCACTCGCGTTGCCACTGCGCTGGCCAGTTACCTGACCACCGCCAGCTTCGTTGACTGGGATCTGGAAGTTTCAGGGCTTGATCTCCACGTTTGAATGATTCTCGCCTGCCTTACTTTCTGGGATGTCCGTCATGGAGTGAAAACGCCTGGCGCGAATCACTTTATCCCGAAAACGCTCGTACTAACGAATTTCTAGGCCTGTACTCACAGGTCTTCAACGCCGTTGAAGGCAACACCACTTTTTACGCGCGGCCTGCGCCCTCCACTGTGCAGCGCTGGGCTGAAGTGCTGCCCGATGATTTTCGCTTTACGGCCAAATTTCCCGGCGATATCAGCCATGGCGGTGATTTGCGCCTCCAATTGCAGGCCGCGGAAACATTCATCCAGTTGCTGGCACCTTTGGGCGAACGCGTTGCACCTTTCTGGCTGCAGTTGCCTGCCAGCTTCACGTCGCAGCGGCTTGCCGAACTCGTCACGTTTATTGACGAGCTGAAGTGTCCGTTGGCCGTCGAGGTGCGCAATATGGCGTTTTTCGGAAAGGGTGATGAAGAGCGCATGCTCAATCGCCTTTTGCTGGAACGTGGCGTTGAGCGCATCTGTCTCGATTCACGCGCGTTGTTCAGCTGTGTGTCCAGCGATCCGGCGGTACTGCATGCACAGTCGAAGAAACCCAAGGTCCCCGCCCGTCCGGCAGCGCTGACTCAATTTCCGCAGGTGCGCTTCATTGGTCATCCCGTGCTGGAGGCCAATGACCCGTTTCTGGTCCAGTGGGTGGCTAAAGTCGCAGCCTGGATTGAAGAAGGGCGTACGCCTTATTTGTTCCTGCACACCCCGGACAACCTCGAAGCGCCGCTTCTGGCCCGACGTTTCCACAGTCAGTTGATGGAACGCTTGCCAGGTTTACCGCCGTTGGTTGAACTGGATCGCGCACCACCGGTGCAGCAACTGGGCTTGCTCTGAGGTCGATAACTATGGCTTCAATAGCCGTATTAACGATCACAGGAGTCAGCAATGGATTCGCAACAGCTTCTTCGCGCACAAACTTTCAAGGCACTGCACGAGCGTGATCATGCTTTTGTGATCCCCAATCCGTGGGACGCAGGGTCGGCCAAACTGTTGGCCTCCATGGGCTTCGAAGCGTTGGCCACCACCAGCGCGGGTCTGGCTTTCACCTTGGGTCGGGCGGATGCCGAAGGTGCGCTGAGCTTCGCCGAATCGCTGGAAAATCTTCGGGCAATCGTTACTTCAACCGACTTGCCGGTCGCCGCCGATCTTGAAAACTGTTTCGCTGACAGCCCTGAAGACTGTGCAGCCAACCTGCTGGCGGCGGCGCGGACCGGCATCGTTGGTGCTTCTATCGAAGACGCCACTGGCAAGACCGATCAGCCAATTTATGATTACGAGTTGTCCGTAGCGCGGGTCAGGGCGGCGGCGCTGGCTGCACGCAGCTTGCCGTTCCCGTTCATGCTGACTGCTCGAGCGGAAAACCTGCTCAACGACCGGATGGATTTTGCGGACACCTTGAACAGGCTGAAGGCCTACGCCGATGCCGGAGCTGACGTGCTTTACGCGCCCGGCCTGCGCACTCGCGAAGAAGTTATTGCGGTGGTCCGTGCCGTTGCGCCCAAGCCAGTCAACGTGTTGATGGGGTTGGGCGGTGTCACGCTGACTGTCGCTGAACTCAGTGAGTGCGGCGTCAAGCGTATCAGCGTCGGCTCATCCCTTGTGCGGGCTGCGTTCGGCGGCCTGTACCGCGCCGCAGAAGAGATCCGTACCCAGGGGACGTTTACCTACGCTGAGCAAGCGCTGCCGTTTGCTCAACTCAATGCTTTGTTCAAGGACTGAGGGTGCGGGGCTCGACGCTGTTTCTGGTTTTCCTGCTGCTCTGTGCGGGCGCCATCGCTGCGGTATGGCGGGGCTGGATCGAGGTGCCAGCACAATGGAATCCCTGGGCCCCATTGGATATTCAGGCTGAGCCCAACTTCCTGACATCCTGGAAGCTATCTCGGGTCAAGAATGATCCGCAGTTGTGCGATCAGGTGCTGAGTTCATCAAGCCTGCGTTTCAGCCGTCAAGCTGACAGCCCCACGTCCGCCGATTGCCCGCTCACCGGCGTGCTGCGAGTGCAGGGGGGGGATGTTGGGTTGAGCAGCAGCTTCCTCGCCAGTTGTCCCTTGGCCGTGGCCTACGCGCTGTTTGAAGTTCACACCTTGCAGCCCGCAGCCCAGGCGGTATTTGGTCAGCGAGTGACCCGTATCGACCATCTGGGCAGTTTTGCCTGTCGCAACGTCTACGGCAGGAGCAGCGGACGATTGAGCCAGCACGCAACCGCAAACGCGCTGGACATCGCCGGTTTTCGCCTGGCCGATGGGCAGCGGATCAACCTGTTGCGGGACTGGAAGAACGAGGGCGACAAGGGCCGGTTCTTGCGTGAGGTTCGCGACGGAGCCTGCAAGAACTTCAATACGGTGTTAGGGCCTGATTACAACGCGGCGCATCAAAACCATTTTCATCTGGATATGGGCGGTTGGCGGGTGTGTCGCTGAGGTAGATGTTTATGTAGGCGCTGCCGAAGGCTGCGAAGGCGGCGTGTCATGGGAATCCATTCGCAGCCTTCGGCAGCTCCTACAGATGTCACCGAATCAACGGAATCAAGCAGCCATGCGCAGGTTTTGCAGGATGATCGGACGTGCCCAGCCCATGTCGAAATTCAGGGCGCGTTGCTGGGCGACCATGGTGGCGTCATCCAGTGGCAGGGCAGGCTTGTCAGCCAGGTCCCATTCGAATTCGGCGATTGGCAAGTGCAGCGGACGAGGCTGAGGGCCCGGGCCTGGAATCACGCTGTCGTCGTAAGGATTCAGTACGTTCGGACGAACCCACTCGCTGTCGAACTCCAGATCGCGTTGCTGAGCGATCATTTCGCTGATGCTGAACGGTTCGTTCGGAGGTGGCAGCAGGTCGAGTTCAAATTCAGCGATCGGCAGAAACAGCGGCTCGGCAGGAACACGTGGCATGTCTTCAACCGGGCAGGCGCGCTGCTCGACGATCTTGCCCAGTGTACGCGCACCGGCAACAGGCTCGCCTGTAGCAACATCAGTCGCAACGCTGGCTGGATCAACGGGTTCAGCCGTTGTATCGCGTACTTGTTCAGCCATCACACGGGCAAACGCATCCGACCAGATCTGGGTAACACCGCCCAGAGCCCGGCTGTTACGCAGGGTAAAATCACCTGCGTGCGTTAGATAACCTATGGATGATTGCTGAATGTCTGACATATCGATCGTTACACGTCGTAGGTCTGGCAGAATGCCTGATACTTCTTTATCGGCAGATTTTGCCGATCATTAACACTTTTTGAGCGTGTGGACACAATGAGTGAGCAACAAGCGGGCAGTCGCATCCGGGTCGAAGCCCTTGGTAGCCCCTCAGGTAGCCAAAGTCAGGAACAGGCCGCGCAGTGGGCACAGCGTCTGGACCTGCCGTTAGAGGACGATGACGCGGACTTTGCCCTGCAAGTGACTGACGATGGCCTGCAATTGCAGCAGTTGGGTGATGACGTGCCAGGCCCGGTGCGGGTGGATTTCGTTGAGGGGGCGGTGGCTCATCGGCGTCTGTTCGGTGGCGGCAGCGGGCAGATGATCGCCAAAGCGGTGGGCATTCAGCCTGGCGTTCGGCCTTCGGTGCTGGATGCAACGGCGGGCCTGGGCAAGGATGCGTTCGTGTTGGCCAGCCTTGGCTGTCAGATGAGCCTGATCGAGCGCCAACCGATCATCGCGGCATTGCTGGAAGACGGCCTGAACCGTGGACGGCAGGATCGGGAAGTGGGTTCGATCATTAGCCAGATGCGCTTGCTGACCGGCAATTCCATCGAGTTGATTCGGGGCTGGGAAAGCGAGCCGCCGCAAGTGATCTATCTGGACCCGATGTTCCCGCATCGGGAAAAAACTGCGCTGGTGAAGAAGGAAATGCGCCTGTTCCGCCCGTTGGTAGGCGACGACATGGACGCGCCTGCGCTGCTGGAAGCTGCATTGGCATTGGCCACCCACCGCGTAGTGGTAAAACGCCCACGCAAAGCCCCGTGCATCGAAGGCCCCAAGCCGAGCTACGCGCTGGATGGCAAATCCAGCCGGTATGACATCTATCCGAAGAAGGCGTTGAAGTCGGTGTGATCTTGATCATTTCTCTGGCGCGCCACAGGTCTCCTGTTGCGCTGCTGCGGATTCTTTGTGGGAGCCGAGCTTGCTCGCGATGAACGATAACGGGGGTGTAGCTTAGCTATTGCAGCGCCTGCATCGCGAGCAAGCTCGGCTCCCACGGTTTTGCATCAGCCTCGGATTCCACCTTGATCCAGAGAGCCTGATCAAACCGAATACGCCCGCATAAACAATGCCACCACGTCCTGCACGTGCGCTTCTGCGCTGGCTTCATCCGGCCGTTCGCCGCAGCCCACCAGAAGGCGGAAGTTGCAGACGCCTTTGATCAGGCTGAGAAAGTGCTCGGCGGCGGTTCCAGGGGATTCAAACTTCAGTTGCCCGCGCTGCTCCAGGCGCCTCAGCAAACGCTCGGTTTCCTGAAGAACCCGCTGTGGTCCTGCGGCGAAAAATATCTGCGACAGCTTCGGATCCTGAGTGCCCAGCGTCACCATCAGGCGGTGCAACTCAACGGATTCAGGACTGTTTATGAGTATCTGGAAACCCCGCGCAACACTCAGCAACAAGGTCTTTGCCGGTAAGTCGCGGTTCAGCTCAATGAATAATTCCGGCAACTGCTCTTCGCAACGTGCCACCACGGCTGCGGTAAACAGCGTCTCCTTGTCATTGAAGTGGCTGTAGACCGTGAGCTTCGAAACCCCGGCCTCTGCGGCAACCGCATCCATGCTGGTGCCGGCGTAGCCATTGCGCACAAACAACTCTTTTGCCGCATCAAGAATGGCCCCGCGCTTGACCTGGTCTTTCGGCCGACCGGGTCCCGGATTGCCTTGAGGGCTGGTGTAAGGGCTGCTTTGAGAATCGTCAGGCATGTTCGTTTAATAATGTACTGGTGAGTTTGGTAATTTTTAATATACTCGTCAGTACAATTATTCCAAGCATCTTTTGCGAAGGCCTCCACCATGTTGCGCAAGTTCCTGTGCCTCGTCCTGCCTCTGGGTCTGATGTCACTGCTGTCTGGCTGTGGCCAGGAAGCAACTGCACCGACCACAATTCGTCCCGCCATGGTTATTCAGCCATCGCCATCCGCACAGTCCATGGACAGTTATCCCGGTGAAGTCCGCGCCCGCTTTGAGCCGGATCTGGCGTTCCGGATCGGCGGCAAGGTCAGCAAGCGTCTGGTGGAAGAGGGGCAACGGGTCAAGGCCAATCAGCCCTTGGCCGAGCTGGATGCTCAGGACGTTCGTCTGCAACTGGATGCCACGCGCGCTCAAGTCGCCGCCGCCGAGGCCAACCTGCAGCTGGTGCGCTCCGAGCGGGATCGCTACAAGACCCTTATGGATCGGCAGATGGTCAGCCGTTCGCAGTACGACAACGCCGAAAACCTCTATCGCTCCGGTGAGGCCCGTCTCAAGCAGATCAAGGCCGAGCTGACCGTTGCTGACAACCAGACCAGTTATGCCGTGCTGCGCGCGCCACAGGACGGCGTGGTGGCAAAAAGGCTGGTGGAAGTCGGTCAGGTTGTCGCTGCCGGGCAAACGGTCTTTACCCTTGCTGCTGATGGTGAGCGGGAAGTCTTGATCAGCCTGCCGGAACAGAACTTCGCCCGCTTCAAGACAGGGCAGCCCGTCACCGTCGAGTTATGGACTCAGCGCGAACAACGCTTCCCCGGGCGCATTCGCGAATTGTCGCCTGCGGCTGACCCGCGTTCGCGGACTTTCGCCGCGCGTGTTGCTTTCGCCAGCGGCAAAGTGCCCGCGGAATTGGGCCAGAGTGCGCGGGTATTCATTGCGACCGAGCAAGCCGTGCCGCTGTCGGTACCGCTCTCTGCCGTGACATCGGAGAACGGCATCAATTACGTCTGGCGAGTCGCGGCCGACAGCACCCTCAAACGCGTCAGTGTCCGACTTGGGCCTTATGGTCAGGAGTCGGTGCCAGTGCTCGAAGGGCTGACCGCCAGTGACTGGATCGTCGCTGCGGGTGTGCATGTGTTGCACGAAGGTGAACAGGTGCGCCCTGTGGACCGTGAAAACCGTGCGGTCAAACTGGCTGCGAAGGAGTAAGCACGGATGCGATTCAATCTCTCCGAATGGGCGTTGCGCAATCGGCAAATCGTCCTGTACCTGATGATTGTTCTGGCGGTAGTCGGTGCGTTGTCCTACACCAAGCTGGGCCAAAGCGAAGACCCTCCGTTCACCTTCAAGGCCATGGTGATCCGCACGCTGTGGCCCGGCGCAAGCGCTGAGGAGGTGGCGCGGCAAGTCACTGATCGCATCGAAAAGAAACTTATGGAAACCGGCGAGTACGACCGCATCGTATCGTTCTCGCGTCCCGGCGAATCTCAAGTTACTTTTATTGCCCGTGACTCGATCTTCTCTTCGTACCTGCCGGAGCTGTTCTATCAGATCCGCAAAAAGGTCGGGGATATCCGTCAGAACCTGCCTCCGGGTGTACAGGGCCCGTTCTTCAACGATGAATTCGGCACTACCTTCGGTAATATTTACGCGCTGTCCGGCAAGGGCTTCGACTATGCCGTGCTCAAGGATTACGCCGACCGCGTTCAGCTTCAACTGCAGCGCATCAACGATGTGGGTAAGGTCGAGCTGATCGGCTTGCAGGACGAGAAGATCTGGATCGAGCTGTCCAACGTCAAGCTCGCCACGTTGGGGCTGCCGTTGCAAGCTGTGCAGCAGGCGCTCGAAGCGCAGAATGCCGTCTCGGCTACCAGCTTCTTTGAAACACCCAGCGAGCGTATTCAACTGCGCGTCAGCGGTCGTTTCCAGACGGTTGATGAGATTCGTGAATTTCCGATCCGCGTGGGTGATCGCACGCTGCGTATCCGTGATCTGGCCGAAGTACATCGCGGCTTCAATGACCCACCTGCGCCGCGCATGCGTTTCATGGGCGAAGAGGCGATCGGGCTGGCGGTGGCGATGAAGCCGGGCGGCGACATTCTGGTGCTGGGCAAGGCGCTTGAGGGCGAGTTTGCCCGCCTGCAGAAAAACCTGCCTGCCGGAATGGAACTGCGCAAAGTGTCTGATCAACCTGCTGCGGTGAAAACCGGCGTCGGTGAGTTCGTTCAGGTACTGGCCGAAGCACTGGCGATTGTGTTGCTGGTGAGTTTCTTCTCACTGGGCATGCGTACCGGCATGGTGGTCGCATTGACGATACCGCTGGTATTGGCCATGACGTTCGCCTGTATGTACTACCTGGGCATCGGCTTGCACAAGATTTCCCTCGGTGCGTTGGTGCTGGCGCTGGGCCTGCTGGTGGACGACGCGATCATTGCCGTGGAAATGATGGCGATCAAAATGGAGCAGGGCTACGACCGGCTGCGTGCTGCGAGTTTCGCCTGGACCAGCACCGCTTTCCCGATGCTGACCGGCACGCTGATCACCGCTGCTGGCTTCTTGCCGATTGCCACCGCGCAGTCGAGCACGGGCGAATACACCCGTTCGATCTTCCAGGTGGTGACCATCGCGCTGCTGGCTTCCTGGGTCGCTGCCGTGGTGTTCGTGCCATATCTGGGCGAGCGGCTGCTGCCCGATCTGGCGAAGATTCACGCCAAAAAACATGGCACTGGACCTGACGCAGTGGACCCTCACGGTACGCCGTTCTACCAGCGGGTGCGGGCGATGGTGGGCTGGTGCGTGCGCTGGCGCAAAACGGTGATCGTCGCCACGGTTGCTTTGTTCGTGCTGTCGGTGGTGATGTTCAAGTTTGTCCCGCAGCAGTTCTTCCCGGCGTCCGGTCGCCTGGAGCTGATGGTGGACTTGAAGCTGACTGAAGGCGCTTCGCTGAACAGCACGGCCGAGCAGGTCAAGCGTCTTGAGCAGATGCTCAAGGATCATCCGGGTATCGACAATTATGTGTCGTATGTCGGGACCGGTTCGCCACGTTTCTACCTGCCCCTTGATCAACAACTGCCTGCAACCAGCTTTGCGCAGTTCGTGGTCCTGGCCAAAAGTATTGAAGACCGCGAAGCCTTGCGGACCTGGCTGATTAGCAGTCTCAATGAACAATTCCCGACCTTGCGCTCACGGGTAACGCGGCTGGAAAACGGCCCACCGGTAGGTTACCCGGTGCAGTTCCGGGTCAGCGGCGAGCACATCGACGAAGTCCGCGAGTTAGCTCGCAAGGTCGCGGCCAAGGTGCGGGAGAATCCTCACGTTGCCAACGTCCATCTGGACTGGGAAGAACCGAGCAAGGTGGTGTTCCTCAATCTGGATCAGGACCGGGCGCGCGCCTTGGGCGTGACCACGGCCGAACTGTCGAGATTCCTCCAGCGTTCGTTGACCGGCTCCAGCGTCAGCCAATACCGCGAAGACGATGAACTGATCGAAATCCTTCTGCGGGGCACACCTGATGAGCGCCAGCAACTGGGGGCGCTGGCGAGTCTGGCGGTGCCGACTGAAAACGGCACCAGTGTGGCGCTGTCGCAGGTGGCGACGCTTGAATACGGTTTCGAAGAGGGCGTGATCTGGCACCGTAATCGACTGCCCAACGTGACGGTCCGTGCCGATATTTACGGCAAGGAACAGCCCGCAACGCTGGTGCAGCAAATCCTCCCCACGCTGTCTGACGTGCGCAATGAATTGCCGGATGGGTATTTGCTGGAAGTCGGCGGAACGGTGGAGGACGCCGCTCGCGGACAGGACTCTGTGAAGGCGGGTGTGCCGCTGTTTATCGTGGTAGTGCTGACCTTGCTGATGCTGCAACTGCGCAGCTTCTCCCGGATGTTGATGGTGTTCCTGACCGCACCGTTGGGATTGATCGGCGTGACGTTATTCCTGCTGGTGTTCAACCAGCCATTCGGGTTCGTCGCCATGCTGGGCACCATTGCTTTGTCGGGGATGATCATGCGCAACTCGGTGATTCTGGTGGACCAGATCGAGCAGGATATTGCGGGAGGGCTTGATCAGTGGTCGGCGATTATCGAAGCGACCGTGCGCCGCTTCCGGCCCATCGTCCTGACCGCGCTGGCGGCGGTGCTGGCGATGATTCCGCTGTCACGCAGCGTCTTCTTCGGCCCGATGGCCGTGGCGATCATGGGCGGGCTGATCGTCGCGACAGCGCTGACGCTGCTTTTTCTGCCAGCGCTGTATGCGGCGTGGTTCAGAGTGAAGAAGGTGGATTAAAACGGGGTGCATGTTCGTGGGAGCGAATTCATTCGCGAAGGGGCAGGTACAGGCGATACATCTCCACCGTCTGAAAAACCGCCTTCCCGAATGAATTCGGTCCCACAGGATTTGCATCGCACATCAGTTTGCTGGCAACCACAGAGTCTTCTGCATCCTGTGTTTGCATGACGGCTCAAATCCCGGTGGGAGCGAATTCATTCGCGAAGGGGGCGTTACATTCGCAGCTTATGTATCGCCTGAAATATAGCTTTCCCGAATGAATTCAGTCCCACAGGATTTGCATCGCACATCAGTTTGCTGGCAACCACAGAGTCTTCCACATCCTGTGTTTGCATGACGGCTCAAATCCCGGTGGGAGCGAATTCATTCGCGAAGGGGCAGTTACAGGCGATACATCTCCACCGTCTGAAAAACCGCCTTCCCGAGTGAATTCGGTCCCACAGGATTTGCATCGCACATCAGTTTGCTGGCAACCACAGAGTCTTCCACATCCTGTGTGTGCATGACGGCTCAAATCTTGGTGGGAGCGAATTCATTCGCGAAGGGGGCGTTACATTCGCAGCTTATGTATCGCCTGAAATATAGCTTTCCAGAATGAATTCGGTCCCACAGGGATGGCATTTCAACCGCAGTACCCGGTGGTGGCTGCTTACAATGCCCCAAACACCTTCTTCGCCAGGCTCGTCGCCGCCGCTGCCGGATTGGCGCGAATGCTTTCTTCCTGCTTGGCGATCATCTCGAACAAACCGTTCAACGCCTGCTCGGTCACATAACTTTCGATGTTCGAGCTCTTGGCATCAAGCACACCCAATGTCGCCGCCTGACCCGCGAAAGCGTTGTACTTCTGCGCCAGGCCGACCTTGTCGGTGGCCTGCTTGACGATAGGCAGGAATTTGGCGCGGATCTGCTCGCGGCTGCTGCTGTTCAGGTACTGAGTGGCTGAATCCTTGCCACCGCTGAGAATGCCTTTGGCATCCGCCACACTCATCTTTTTCACAGCATCTACCAGCAACGCCTGGGCCTGCGGAACGGCAGCTTCAGCAGCCTGGTTCATGCTGGTTTCCAGTTGGTCAACCTGGTCGCCCATGCCGAACTGCTTCATTTTTTTCGCGACTTTGCCCAGTTTGCCCGGCAGCTCGATGCGCACTTCTTCATTGTTGCTGAAACCACCGGGTTTACCCAGTTGCTTGACGGCGATCTGTGCACCCTGGGTCAAGGCATCTTTCAGGCCGCCGGTGGCGTCCGATTGCGACAGATCGTTCAGTGACAAGGCAAATACACTGCTCGACAGCATCAGGCCCGCGCACAGGCTGGCAAACGTAAAGGGGAGACGGAACATGAGGGCATCCTTTTTTTGACTTGATTCGGATACCGCGCCGAGCTGAACCTCGACGCGGTAATGCACAGAGCCTATCAGGAACTCAGTCTGGCTGGCTGCACGCAATTCCAACGGTCAGCGACTTTCCTCAGCGGGCTCGGGTTCGCCAGGCTCCTCTGTCTGATGCAGCGCCACCTGACGAATCGACAGCCGGATTTCCGCAGGCAACACGCGCTTCGCTGCCCCCTCCGCCAGTTCGCCCAGCAGCGGGTGATAGCTGAGCTTACCGGCCGGATCCTTGCGCAGCACGCCCAGGTCCAGCAGCGTCTGAATGAAATGACGGAACAGGCTCTTGTCGAAAAACTCCGGCGCGTTCAGGCCGTGGAGAATCGATAACCGCTGGGCCATCACCGTACACAGGTCTTCCAGTTCTTCGGCGCTGAGGGTCTTCTGCCCGCTGTTAAGCAGCAAGGCGATGGCCATGTAGAAGCGCTGCAGGGTCTGAGCAATGGCTCGTGACAACAGGGTCAGCAGCACAAACTCTCGAGAGCTTGGCGCTGGCCTCATGTAGACGTTGTTTTCAAAGCGCAGCAGGCCTTGTTCGACGAAGGCTTGCAGCCATTGATCCACCACTTCGTCCAGCTCGTTCACCGGCCAGCGAATGAACAACTCCGACTGCAGATACGGATACAGCGCACGGGTGTAGCGCAGGATCTGCTCGCGGCTCATGCGCGACGAGCTCTGGAAGAAACTCGCCAGCAGCGAGGGCAGGGCGAAGATGTGCAGGATGTTGTTGCGGTAATAGGTCATCAACACTGCGTTCTGTTCGTCCAGATAAAGAATTTTGCCCAAGGCATCCTTCTGTTCCGACAGCAGGTTCATGCCTTTCACATGTTCAATCAAGGCTCGCCCGTCGCCTTCCGGCAGGGTGGTGTGGGGCGAGTAAGGCACGTTGCGCAACAGCGTCAGGTACAGATCCAGTACCCGCTCCATGGCCTGATCGTCCAGCGCCAGTTTCTGTGTGGACAGCAGGGCCAGTGCTACAAGATTGACCGGATTGATCGCCGCGGCTTCGTTCAAGTGCTGAGCCACGCGTTCACCCAGGCGATGGGTGGTTTCGTTCAGCCAGTCCGGTTTGAACTGCGGGCCCAACTGTTGCTCCCGCCAGTCCGGTTGTTCATCGTCGAGAAACTCAGCCAGTTTGATCGGCTCACCGAAGTTCACCGAGACCTGACCGAAACGCTGCTTGAGCGCTCCGATGACCTTGAAGATGTCGAAGATCGACTCTTTCTTCTTCGTCGCGCCGCGCAGTTCGCCCAGGTAAGTGCGACCTTCCAGTACGCGCTCGTAACCGATGTACACCGGCACAAACACAATCGGCATCCGCGAGTTACGCAGAAAGCTGCGCAGGGTAATTGCCAGCATGCCGGTCTTGGGTTGCAGCATGCGCCCGGTCCGCGAGCGTCCGCCCTCGACGAAGTACTCCACCGGGAAACCCTTGGTGAACAGCGTGTGCAGATACTCGTTGAAAACCGAGGTATACAGCGGATTGCCCTTGAACGTGCGGCGCATGAAAAATGCGCCGCCACGACGCAACAGACCGCCAATCACCGGCATGTTCAGGTTGATGCCCGCCGCGATATGCGGAGGGGTCAGGCCGTTGCGGAACAGCAGATAGGACAGCAGCAGATAATCGATGTGGCTGCGATGGCACGGTACGTAAATGACTTCGTGACCCTGAGCAACGTCTTTCACGCCTTCGATATGGCTGACTTTGATGCCGTCGTAAATCTTGTTCCAGAACCAGCTCAGGATCACTTCCAGAAAGCGGATTGCTGAATAGGTGTAGTCCGAAGCGATCTCGTTGGCATAACGCAGCGCCTGTTCCCGGGCTTTGGCTTCAGGAATCTTTTCCCTTTCGGCTTCTTCGAGAATGGCCTGTTTGACCAAGGGTTCGTCGAGCAGGCCGTTGACCAGATTGCGCCGGTGCGACACGTCGGGGCCGATAACGGCGGTCTTCAGATTGCGGAAGTGCGTACGCAGCAGACGCTGGGCCATACGCAGGGTGAGCTCATGACCTTTGTTTTCGTTGACCAGATCGCGCATGTGGATCGGCGCAGAGAATTGCACCCGCGTCTTGCGGCCCAGAATCAGGATGCTGACGAAACGCCGCAGACGACCGGTAACGGCCCAGCTGTCAGCAAACAAAAGCTTCCAGGCGCTGGATTCACGATCCGGTGACTGTCCCCAGAACACACTGACCGGGATGATTTGCGCGTCCTCGGTCGCGTTCTGACTGACTGCGCTGACCAGTCGCTCAAGCGTCGGCGGCGCGCCGCGTTTGTCCTGACGGCCCAGCCAGTCTGGCGAAGGCGTCAGGTAGAAGTACGCAGCCGGTTCAACCAGCTCGCCCACCGACACCGGAAGGATAGGACGCGGCAAGCCGGCCTTGCGGCATTCGGTGTCGATCACCGCCAGGTCGCTCATGGACGGCGACTGCAAGGCGTAAAACACCGGGCGACTGCGATCCAGGTTGAGCGTGAACGACGACTGATTAATGGTCTCGGAACGAACCCAGAGATAGAGCAGACGGCGCAAGGTGCCGAATACAAGGCGGCGGAACGGTGATCGGGTCATACGGCATCTGCGAAAAGGGGGCGGTGCCCGCGAGGACGCTAGTGTGCCGTATCTGGGGGGGTTGGGCAAAAGCGGAAGGGCCTGCGCATCAAAAAATAAACCTAAAATAAATTTTTATTGTGCGGCGCTTGGTTAGGAATAAAAAACCTTTTTAAAACATGGGGTTGTGTTGTTGGTAAGTCATTTTCAGGGATTGTTCCTACAGAAGTATAAGATGGGTCTTTATATATTAAGAGAGTGGCGGTTAGAAGTGTTGTAGGAAGCGGTTTTTGTGTGTGTTTGGTTGGTTGACATGTTGTTTTGTTGAGCATAATTTCTTTCTCGGTGCAGTGCTTGCTGTCTGTCTGATAATCGCTGTTATAAATAACCAATAAAAGTTTGGAGGGCATTTTATGTCTGTTGGTTTGGCTTTGCAGGGCAATAGTGTGGTGCGTGGGGCTGTAATGGCTTCGCCGTCTTTGATGAGCATGGAAAAAGCTGAGGCTATTGACTCTTTTAATGTGATGTTGGTAGAGACGATGTCGCCACTGTTAAAAGAGTCATTGAGGGGTGCGGAGAATAACCCCACTATGAACGCAGCTAATAAAGACGTTGTAAGTGGCGCAGGTGTCGTTGCTTTGAAGCATGTAGGTGATCAGTCGTCGCATATTTATGATGTTGAGATGATGACTTCAGAAGAGGAAATGGCTAAATATTTTTCGTTGCTGGAATTGCATTTTGCAGAGCTAGACGGTCTTCCAGTCGCGCGAGAATGCTCAGATTTTGAAAAGCAATGGCTCTCCAAGAGTGCTGCTGAGCGCGAAGAGGAGATATTGAAGATGTCGAACGCAATTTGTTGTTTTAGAGGTTGATTTATGGAGTGTAGAATGAAGTCTATTAGATATGTTCCGTTGTTGCTGGGGTTAGCGGTCTTTCCGGGTCTTGGTTTCGCAGGTAATCCAATTTTGGATTCGCTGGAGGAGCAATATTTTGGCTTGGAACGATTAGGGGATGAAAAATTAGCGAAGCTTAAAGGGACTAGGCTGATAGCTGACTTATCCATGCCTAGTGTGACAACCGGTATGCGTTATCACTACGTGTCTTGGAAGAAATTTGGAAACAAGGGCGATTACAGGTCTTACAATTATCTTGGTGATCACCACGATAATCGCTATGGATTTACCTATAAATGGGCTGGCTTTGCCGAGCCAACCAATGTTGCAGGTGATAAATGGATGGCTGACACCTCGGGCAATGCCCAGTTGTGGAATAAAGCTCAGTTTGAAATGGTGGAGTACCACTATCAGGTGCTGGATAAAAACACTCGGCTTCCTCGAGAGCTAGGTTTCCGAGAGTCGAGATGGAACAGGCCGATGTCAACGTTTCGTTGGTGATCCACTACCGACCTCAGACTTAACAGTCTGAGGTTTTTATTCTGGTTGTCTGCAGGTGGTTTGATGTTTAAGCAGTGGTTTATATTTTTAATCGTGATGTTAGCTTCGTTACATGGCGTTCAGGCGGATACGATTCGTTTAAAAAATGGTGATCTGTTATCTGGCGAAATGATTTCGTTTGGGCAGGGTATTGTCGTGTTCAAGTCCTCGTACGGTCCGCCCTTAAAATTCCAGTCAGAGGACATAACCTCACTGATGACTGAGGCTGAATACGAGGTGGTGTTTGTGAATGGAGACAGGGCAACCGGGCTATTAGAGGAGAACGAAGCCAGGCAGGGCATCCTGATGTCCGAAAATCTAGGGCGTGTTGATATAGAGTTTTCCAATGTGGTGGGCTTGGTTAAGAAGTTTGATGGCGGCAACGGCAGTCAGACACTTAACAAATCGATGAAACCACAACAGTACGGTCAACAGAAGATCGATGAGACTCCCTTGGACTTTTTGACAGGCTCAACCGTTCTCTTGGCACCAGGGCAGTATGAGTTGGACGTGGGTATGTCCTATAAGCAATTTCGGGATAAGCACTCTTTGTACAGCGTCGATCGTTTTCAGAAATCAACGCGTTCGGCCCGGATGTTTGAAGTAAGAAGTAGCCTTCGCGCCGGCTTGATGGCGGGCATTGAGGGGTACGTCAGTGTACCGGTCACCTATACCCATGTTGAGGACGTGTCTTCGAACGAGTATGTCCGTGATGCCGAGGCGTGGGATGTATCAGATCTTGGATTCGGTCTTCAGTATCAATTGACTGCTGAAACAGCGAATTTACCCGCGTTTTCTTTAACCGTAGATGGTTCGGCCCCAACCGGTAAGAAAAGGTACAGGGATCAGTTTCACGACTGGAAGGATCCTTTGGATAACGGCAGCGGTCACTGGAGTGTCGCGCCCGGTCTGGCCTTCGCACGTAATGTGGATCCGGCTATTTTGTTTGGAGGTATTAGCTATCGGTATTACTTTTCAGAAACGATCGATGGTTACCGCGTGAAGCCTGGTGCTTTACTCGGTAGTTATTTTGGCATCGGTTTTGGCTTGAACGAAAAGCTGTCACTGGGGAGCAGGCTGTCCTATGCCCATCGGGAGAATATGATGGTGAATCGCGAAAAGATTTTGGGTTCGGATGTCGACCCAGTTGAGCTTTCCTTCAATGCTTCATACAGAGCTTTCGATCGTTGGGTTATCTCACCTCAGATCACGTTTGGGATTAACCAGGACGCTGGGCAACCCTTGCTTGCGCTGAACGTCAAACGGCAATTCAACTGATGCAAGGCGCAAAGTGGTGGGTGGTATTTTTTGTGGCTCAGCTTGCGTCCTGTGCGCTATGTGCCAGCGAAGGTCCTCGATTGCGATCCATGAGTTATCTACAGATGGATGGGCTTGCTCGGCAAACCCTCGATTATTCATGCGGAGCGGCGGCGTTGGCATTTCTTTTAAAAAACTATTTCTACGATAAATGGCAAGAGCGAGAGGTCCTGGCGGACATTGTTTTTCGATTGTCTGAGGATGAGCTCAAGGAAAAGCAAAAAGTTGGTTTTTCGATGCTTGACCTTAAGCAGTCTGCCGAGCGATTGGGATACGTGGCTGAGGGTGTAGTCCTTTCAATGGGCGCTGCGTTGGCATTGAAAGGACCCGTGATCATCCTGTTACGTCGCGAGAAGTCCAATCACTTTGTGGTGCTCAAGGGTATCAAGCAAGGTCGGGCTTTTTTAGCCGATCCGTCTCGTGGGCATGTGCGGGTTCCCGCTTACGAGTTGTTTCAAGAGTGGAAAGGTGAAGCGTTAGTGCTTGGTAGGGAAGGGTTCGGTCTTCCGGGCCTGCACGGGCTTTCCCTTCCTAACGGTGGGCACGTAGCTCCCGAGCGAGACGTGGTCAGAGATATGCAGCGAATTCCAATCAACTGAAGTTTGGCCCAGACCAAGGATCCGGTTGTGCAGATGCTAGAGCGGATCCTTGTTTTAAAGGCGCGGCCTCCGTGTCCGTGGCACCGAGCCGTCTCGCGGCAAACATAGTATCTGTAGGAGCCAACTTGTTGGCGAAGGGGCTATCCGGCGACATTCATCAGTTGGCTGTACCAATGCCTCACCAACAGGTGCGCTCCTATCAAACTACAACTATCTGATTTGGAATGCTTTTCTGAAGGAGCTCACGAGCAACGCGAGGCAGCGATTGCGCCCTGTCTGATACACCGCTATCGCGGCCTCGCGTTGCTCGTGCACTCCTACAGATCCTCTGTTTGCGCGATACAGCGTGGTGCCATGGACACCGGAGGTTTCCCACAGGGGAGATGTTCGAGCGTTACGCCGTCTTCCAGGTAATCTCTTCCTCGCCATCGGCGCTGATACGTATCCAGCGGTCGGCGGTTTCGTCGCTTTCCTCTTCGACCCAGGTGCCGGGTGCGCATCGTACTTCTACGTTCAGGGTAGCGAATGCAGCGCGGGCGCAGGCGATGTCGTCTTCCCATGGCGTGTTGTCACTGTCCAGATGCAGGCTGTTCCACTTGCCTACTGCTTTTGGCAGCCAGGTCACCGGTACGTTTCCTGCCTTGCATTTCCAGGTCTGGCCTTTCTGTACCCAGTCGGTGCAAGGGCCGACCGCAACACTGAGCCACCCGGCGATGGCCTTGTGATCAACGTCAGTGTCCTTCAGGTAAATCTCGATATCGGGTTGGCGCATGGATGCCTCGTGAGAAAGTGAAAAAATCCATTCGCGGATTCAGTCGGATGCCCGGTACCGAGCATCTTCGTTGGTTGTTATTGCAATACGAAATAATCGTAGCGCATGGAAACGGTGACCTCGAAAGGTTCGGCCTGCTCAATCACATCTGCACGACGTTCCGCGCTGGCTCGCCAGCCGTGGGGCGTCATGGCCAGCAGATTGGCGCGGGCCTGACCGTCAACCAGGCTCAGCTTGAAACGCAGGGTTTCGCTATGAGCCAGCGACATGCCTTCCGGCACCAGAGCCAGATGTTTGTCATCGGCATAGTCCCGCACTTCGTCATAGAGTCGCTCGCGCAGTTCCATCAAATGCTCGCTGGTCGGGCCGACCCGCATCAAACCGCCGCCCGGCGTCAGCAGGCGCTTGGCTTCGTTCCAGTCCAGCGGGCTGAACACGCTAGCCAGAAACTGGCAGCTGGCGTCCGGCAGTGGCACGCGAGCCATGCTGGCAATCAACCAGGTCAATTTCGGATTGCGACGACAGGCGCGTTTGACCGCTTCTCGGGAGATGTCCAGTGCATAGCCATCGGCGTCCGGCAGGGCTTCGGCTATTTGCGCGGTGTAGTAACCCTCACCACAACCGATGTCCAGCCAGTGCGCGGGGGCACGTTCAGCGGCCAGTTCTGCCAGGCGCTTGGCTACCGGCGCGTAATGCCCGGCATTGAGGAAATCCCGGCGCGCCTCGACCATGGCCTGATTGTCACCAGGGTCGCGGCTGTTCTTGTGCTGCACCGGCAACAGGTTCAGATACCCCTGACGCGCGCGGTCGAAACGGTGGTTGGCCGGGCAGGCCACACCATTGTCCACCGCAGTCAGCGGGGCAGAGCAGATCGGGCAGGTCAGCATCAAGCGAGCAACTTGACCAGAGTCTGGTAGTAGATCTCGGTCAATACATCGAGATCGCTGGCCAGAATGCGCTCGTTGACCTGGTGAATCGTCGCGTTGACCGGACCCAGCTCTACAACCTGCGTACCCAAGGTGGCGATGAAACGGCCGTCAGAGGTGCCGCCGCTGGTGGACGCTTTGGTCTCGCGGCCAGTGACGGCCTTGATGCTGGCCGAGACCGCATCGAGCAAATCACCTGGCTCGGTGAGGAACGGCAGACCGGACAGCGCCCAGTCCACATGCCAGTCCAGACCATGCTTGTCGAGGATGGTCGACACCCGCTGCTGCAGACCTTCGACGGTGGACTCGGTAGAGAAGCGGAAGTTGAACACCGCTACCAGATCACCCGGAATCACGTTGGTCGCGCCAGTGCCGGAGTTCAGATTGGAGATCTGGAAGCTGGTCGGCGGGAAGAAATCATTGCCTTCGTCCCAATGTTCGGCGGCGAGCTCAGCCAAAGCCGGAGCCGCCAGATGAATCGGGTTGCGCGCCAGATGCGGATACGCCACATGGCCCTGTTTACCGCGAACGGTCAGCGTCGCGCCAAGTGAGCCGCGACGGCCGTTCTTGACCACATCGCCCACCAGCGTGGTGCTCGAAGGCTCGCCCACGATGCACCAGTCCAGCCGCTCGTTGCGCTCGCGCAACCGCTCAACCACGGCCTTGGTGCCATGATGCGCCGGACCCTCTTCGTCGCTGGTGATCAGGAAAGTGACTTTGCCTTTGTGGTCAGGGTGATCAGCGACGAAACGCTCGGCGGCCACGACCATTGCGGCCAGACTGCCTTTCATGTCGGCTGCGCCACGTCCGCACAGCATGCCGTCTGCATCGATCAGCGCATCGAATGGATCGTTTTGCCAGGCTTGAACCGGGCCGGTCGGGACCACGTCGGTATGACCGGCAAAGCACAATACCGGCCCTTCGTTGTTGCCATGGCTGGCCCAGAAATTATCCACGTCCTCGATTCGCATCGGCTCCAGCTTGAAGCCTGCGTTCCCGAGGCGCGCCATCATCACGGCCTGACAATCGGCATCAATGGGCGTGACCGAAGGACGACTTATCAGGTCGCAGGCAAGTTGCAGCGTAGGCGAAAGGTCGGCTGGGGCCGTCATGTACAAAACTCCGGTTGATAGCGCGGATGGTCCGGTGACGCACGGATCATATAAGGGCGCGAAAAAGGCGCTTATCTTAAAGCAAAACGGGAAGGGGGAGCCGCCGTTTATGGATAAGGGCGCTTATTTTCTCCAGTGAAAGGGGTGGCATCGGGCCGGTATCGTGAGCGTGCTTCAAATCGCGTAAGCCCCTTTCGCCAACAAGTTGGTTCCTACCTTTAAAACCGAACAGTCTGGGCCTCCGCGTCGCCGTGGCAGGAGCGAACTTGTTCGCGAGGCGGCATGCGTGAATAACCGCGTCAGCCCCTCTCGCCAACAAGTTGCCTCCTACCTTTAAAGGCGACCAGTCTGGGCCTCCGCGTCGCCCTGGTAGGAGCGAACTTGTTCGCGAGGCGGCATGCGTGAATAACCGCGTCAGCCCCTCTCGCCAACAAGTTGGCTCCTACCTTTAAAACCGAACAGTCTGGGCCTCCGCGTCGCCCTGGTAGGAGCGAACTTGTTCGCGAGGCGGTATGCGTGAATAACCGCGTCAGCCCCACCTCAGTACATTTTCTGACCAATCACCCCACCTTCAGGATGCCCTAACCCAGCCAAAGCCCTATAATGCGCGCCGGTTTTTGGGGTATTGGTCATGAGTTCAGAAGATCCGCGTTTTGCAGGTATCGCCCGTTTGTACGGCATCGAAGGTCTGGAGCGGCTGCGTGCCGCCCATGTTGCTGTGGTCGGTATCGGCGGTGTCGGTTCCTGGGCGGCTGAAGCCATGGCGCGTTCTGGGGTGGGTGAGATTTCCCTGTTTGATCTGGATGACGTCTGCGTCAGCAACAGCAATCGTCAGTTGCATGCGCTGGACAGCACCGTGGGTCGCCCCAAAGTTGAAGTGATGGCTGAGCGTCTGAGGGCGATCAATCCGGATTGCGTTGTACACGCGGTGGCTGATTTCGTCACTCGCGACACCATGGCCGAGTACATCACACCGGATCTGGATTGCGTGCTGGACTGCATCGACGCGGTCAACGCCAAGGCAGCGCTGATTGCCTGGTGCAAGCGTCGCAAGATCCAGATCATCACCACCGGCGGTGCGGGTGGGCAGATTGATCCGACGCTGATTCAGGTCTGCGATTTGAACCGTACCTTCAACGATCCACTGGCTTCAAAAGTACGCTCGACCCTGCGCCGCGATTATGGCTTCTCGCGGACCATGAATCGTCATTACAGCGTGCCGTGCGTGTTCTCCACTGAACAACTGCGCTATCCGAAGCCGGATGGCAGCATTTGCCTGCAGAAGAGTTTTGTCGGGGATGGGGTCAAGCTGGATTGCGCCGGTGGTTTTGGCGCGGTGATGATGGTGACAGCGACCTTCGGCATGGTCGCTGCCACCAAGGCAGTAGACAAAATTGTTGCTGGTGTACGTCGTCCATCGGAGCGTGCCAAGCCGGTGTCGGTACCGCCGTCTCAGCCCGCCGCTTCCGTCAGCTGACGCATCCTTTGCAGCACGGCATTCAGGCCGTTGCTGCGTGAAGGGGAGAGTTGACGGCTCAGGCCGAGCTGGTTGAACCAGTCAGGCAAATCCACGTGCTGGAGCTCTGTTGCCGACAAGCCGTTGACCCGAGCCAGCAATAGCGCCACCAGACCACGAATCATCCGCGCATCGCTGGCCGCGCGAAACTGCCAATGACTGTCCGTCATATCACCCAGCAGCCAGACCTTGCTTTCACAACCGTGGACCAGGTTTTCGTCTGACTTTTCTTCGTCGTTCAGTGCAGGCAATCGCTCGCCCCATTGCATAAGCAATCGCGCACGTTGCTCCCAGCCTTGAGGTTGAGCAAAGGTGTCCAGTGCGGTTTGTGCGTCGACGGGCAGGTTCATCGTAATAACCCCAGCGCCTGATCCAGCGCGTTGAAGAAGTGTTGCAAGTCGCTTGAGTCGTTGTAGAGCGCCAGGGAAACCCGAATTGCCCCCGACAGGCCAAGGCTTTTCAGCAGCGGCATAGCGCAGTGATGACCCGCACGCACGGCGATGCCCTGTTCTGTCAGCAGATGCGCGAGGTCGGCGTTGTGCACGCCTTCCACTGTAAAGCTGACCAACGCCAGTTGCGGCTCGCCCAGCACCCGCACACCATCCCGCTGACGCAAGCCTTCAAGCAGCATCGCGTGCAGCGCTGCTTCATGCTCCAGCACTGCGCGGTGATCAAGGCTCTGCAAATAATCCAGCGTTGCGCCAAGGCCGATCACACCGGCAATCGGTGGCGTCCCGGCTTCGAAACCCAGCGGTGCCGGGCGGAATTTCGCATGGTCGTAATCAGTGGTCAGGACCATCTCGCCGCCGAACTGCCAGTGTTGCAGGCGCGGCAGCACGTCATTGCGGCCATACAGAATGCCGACGCCTTCCGGGCCGTATAGCTTGTGGCTGGAAAACACGTAGAAGTCGCAGCCCAGCGCTTGCACGTCATGTCGACCATGGACGACACCTTGAGCGCCATCGACAACAGTCAGTGCGCCGTGGGCCTTGGCCTGTGCGAGTAATTCCGGCAGTGGCTGCCAGGCGCCCAGCACGTTGGACAGTTGGCTCACAGCAAGCAGGCGGGTGCGGTCACCGATCAGTTGCGCAGCGGCGCTCAGGTCGATCAGCCCTTGCTCATTGAGCGGCAGAATGACCAGCTTCAGATCGCGGCGTTGAGCCAGTTGCTGCCAGGGCAACAGGTTGGCGTGATGTTCCAGTGCGCTGATGGCGATTTCATCGCCCGCGACGAACTCATGCTCCAGGCCGTAGGCCAGCATGTTCAAGGCAGAAGTAGCACCATGGGTAAAAATAATCTGACCTGTCTCACTGGCATTGAGCCAATGGGCAACTTTGCTGCGGCTATCCTCGAACGCCTGAGTCGCATGCGCACCCGGCAGATGCTGGGCGCGATGCACATTGGCTGCGCCATTGGCGTAGTAATGATTAAGGGCGTCGAGCAGGGCTTGAGGTTTCTGGGTGGTCGCGGCGTTGTCCAGATAGGTCTGGCCTTGCCGTTGCAGGGCGTCGATGGCTGGAAAGTCAGCGCGCCAAGGGGAAAAGAGGGGCATTTGCTTTGACTCGGTGAGTCAGGCCCGATCATGAGATCGGACCTGATGCAGCATCGATCAGTTGTGAGCGTGCAGCGCTTCGTTCAGCTCGATGGCCGACTTGTGGGTTTTGCATTCCACAGCGCCGGTTTCGGAGTTGCGACGGAACAGCAGGTCAGGTTGACCAGCCAGGTCACGGGCTTTAACGATTTTGACCAGCTTGTTCTGATCATCCAGCAGCGCAACCTTGGTGCCAGCGGTCACGTACAGACCCGACTCCACGGTGTTGCGGTCGCCCAATGGAATGCCGATACCTGCGTTGGCACCGATCAGGCAGCCTTCGCCTACTTTAATGACGATGTTGCCGCCACCGGACAAGGTACCCATGGTGGAGCAACCGCCGCCCAGGTCAGAGCCTTTGCCGACGAAGACGCCAGCCGAAACACGACCTTCGATCATGCCCGGGCCTTCGGTGCCTGCGTTGAAGTTGACGAAACCTTCGTGCATCACGGTAGTGCCTTCGCCGATGTAAGCGCCCAGACGAATACGCGCGCTGTCAGCGATACGCACGCCGGTCGGTACGACGTAATCGGTCATTTTCGGGAATTTGTCGACGGAGAACACTTCCAGCAGCTCGCCCTTGAGGCGTGCTTCCAGCTGGCGCGGGGCCAGTTCGTTCAGGTCGATGGCACCCTGGCTGGTCCAGGCGACGTTTGGCAGCAACGGGAAAATCCCGGCCAGACTCAGGCCATGTGGCTTGACCAGACGATGGGACAGCAGATGCAGCTTGAGGTAAGCCTCAGGGGTGGACGTCAGCGCAGCATCTTCAGCGAGCAGGGTCGCGACCAATGGCTTGTGGCTCTCGGCCAGACGGGTCAGCAATGCAGCCTGACCGGCGTCAACGGACTTGAGAGCCTCAGCCAGCTTCGACGCCTGATCGGTGTTGAAGGTAATGGCCTGGTTGCCACCGGTATAACCCAGTACTGGCGTTACAGCTGCGATCAATTCAGCGGACGGGTTGATCAGCGGCTGGGCGTAGAAAACTTCCAGCCATGCGCCTTGACGGTTTTGAGTGCCGACACCGAAGGCCAGGCTGAACAGGGAAGTGGACATGCAAATACCTCTTACTAATTTAAAGGGCTATCTCAGTCAGGCGATAGCCGCTGCATACAGGTCTGGTTTAAAGCCAATCAGGGTTCTGTCGCCGAGATCGAGCACCGGGCGCTTGATCATCGACGGTTGAGCGAGCATCAGTTCAATCGCTTTATCCTGATCGAGGTCGGCTTTCTGCGCCTCGTCCAGCTTGCGAAAGGTGGTGCCTGCGCGGTTCAACACTGTCTGCCAGCCGTGCTCGTTGCACCACCGGGTCAGATGTTCGCGGTCAATACCTTGGGTTTTGTAGTCGTGAAAATCGTAGCTCACCGGCTTTTCATCGAGCCACGTGCGGGCCTTTTTCATCGTGTCGCACGCTTTGATCCCATACAGGTGCAACTTGTTGATTTCATCAGCCACGAGCTTGCCCCCTTTGAGACGGTTGAAAAACGGTCACGGATTATGCCATGGACACGCGGGCTGGGCGTGTCCTGCCGACGTGTTTATGTCCCCAGGCACGACTTTTTTGCCTGTGTCCTGCCGTTGGCTGAAGGTGACGCGATAGTTTAAGCCGCCAATATGGCACTTCGATGGGTGCCACGACGGAATGGCGCAGTCGGGTCTCAATGAGGCCAAACCGCGCGTGGCAAAGTAGATTAACCCTGGCTAGCCGTCTTCTCAGAGGTGGCTGCCGTGCTCGGTGCACTTGTGGCGTCAGGTACATTTAAAGCGACAACCGGCTGAGCTGTCCCGCCCGTCGAGCTGGTTTTTTTGCCGGTGAATGGGTCTTCCTCGTCTTCTTCGACTTTTTCCGAGTTCATTTCGGCAATGATGTCGAACAGGGTTTTCTGAACTTTGGGCTTCTCCGGGTTTTCCAGACTCGCGATGCTCTCCTCCAGCCCCTGGTGCATGCGCATCCAGGTTGCAGAGCTTTTTTCTTCGCTGCTGACCTGGTTCAAGAACTTCAGGCCCACCTTGAAGCGCGTGAGATCGTCACCTTTGTATGGATCGACAAAGTCGTTTTCCAGCGACGTCAAGCCACTGTACAGGCCCATCGCCAGGCCAAACTGACGGTTCATCGCATCCGATGCTTCCTCCTGCTCCGCTTTGGTAAACAGGCCGCCTTCATTCTTGCTCACCGCGTACAGAGACCTGCGGTCAAGATCGCCCAGCAACGAGTTGGTGTCAGCCGCTTCCTTGTCGTGACGGTTATAGGGGGTGCCGCTGGCTTTCATCTGTGCGTACTTGTCGTCCATGCGAGCACGGGCGTCAGTGGCGACATCAGCGAAAGACAGGCCCTTGGAGCTTGATTCAAGACCAGGGTTAGCAACTGCCATCAACAAAGCATTGGCACTCATGCCGGGACGAGTTGGATACAGTTTAGAGGCGGAGGAGGTTTTCTGACTGAGTTCGAGCGCTGCGCTGGAAAAGGTCGCCTTATCGACGCTCGGTGCTTCCTCTTGGAGGGCAGTCGTTGATGCGGTAGCGATCCTGGTTGGGCTAGTCGCTGCATTGACACCGTTATAGGCGGCAGTGCCACTGTTGGAGAGCGTCGATACAAGGCTCATATGTTCATCCATGACGTGAGTTTCAGGTTGTATCGGCTTTGAAACAAATACCTGAATAGGGAATTGTTCAATATCTCAGGCAGCGCCGGTGCAGGATTTTTGTAGGAGCTGCCGAAGGCTGCGATGGCGGTATGCCAGGAAGATTGTTATCGCAGCCTTCGGCAGCTCTTGGAGAAAATTTTGACAGGAGCCCACTTGTTGCTGGCATCACACTGTCGTCCAGAAAACAGTGGAGCTGTAGGAGTGAGCTTGCTCGCGATGGCGTTTAATCAGACGAAGTACTTCGATTGGTAAATAGCTATCGCGAGCAAGCTCACTCCTACAAGGAGAAGGGGCTGTGCTCTCTAGCATTGATCAACACCCCACGGCACATTGCATGCCGTGGGGAATACGCATCACTTGTTGATAAAGTCGCGAATTCGTTCTGCCGCTTCAATGCATTCGGCCAGCGGCGCAACCAGTGCCAGGCGCACGCGTCCAGCACCCGGGTTGAAACCGTCCACTTCGCGGGACAGATAGGAGCCCGGCACCACGGTCACATGTTGATCAACGAACAGATCGCGGCAGAATTCTGCGTCGTCGCCGCCAACGCTTGGCCACAGGTAGAAGCCACCGTCGGGACGCTGCACATCCATCACTGGTGCAAGAATCTCCAGCACGGCATCAAATTTCTCGCGATATAGATCACGGTTGGCGCGCACGTGTTCTTCATCATTCCAGGCCGCAATGCTGGCCAACTGGGTTTGTACCGGCATCGCGCAGCCGTGGTAGGTGCGATAGAGCAGGAACGCTTTGAGGATATCTGCGTCGCCTGCCACGAAACCGGAACGCAGGCCCGGCAGGTTGGAACGCTTGGACAGGCTGTGGAAAACCACGCAACGTTTAAAATCCTGGCGACCCAGTTCCACGCAGGCGCTGAGCAGGCCGGCAGGCGGGGTTTGTTCGTCGAAGTACAGCTCGCTGTAGCACTCGTCGGCGGCGATCACGAAGTCGTGTTCGTCTGCCAGTGCGATCAGCTTCTTCAGGGTTTCTACCGGGATCAGCGCGCCGGTCGGGTTGCCCGGAGAGCACAGGAACAGAATCTGACAGCGCTTCCAGGTATCGGCCGACACTGCGTCAAAGTCAGGGTTGAAGCCGTTCTCAGCCAGGCACGGCAAGTAGTGCGGCTTTGCACCTGCCAGAAACGCTGCGCCTTCGTAGATCTGATAGAACGGGTTCGGGCTGATAACCAGCGCGTCGTCGCCACGGTTGACCACGGTCTGGGTGAAGGCAAACAGTGCTTCGCGGGTGCCATTGACTGGCAACACGTTACGCGCCGGGTCCAGCCAGCCACTCGGCACGCCAAAGCGCCGCTCGCACCAGCCGGTAATGGCTTCGCGCAACGCCGGTATGCCCAGTGTTGTTGGATAGACGGCCATCTGGTCTAGGTTGTCGGTCATGGCTTTGGCGACGAAGTCCGGCGAGCGATGCTTGGGTTCGCCGATGGACAGCGCAACCGGGCGCTTGTCGGGGTTTGGCGTCACGCTGCCGAGCAGGGCACGAAGCTTTTCGAAAGGGTAGGGCTGGAGCAGTTGCATCGCGTTATTCATGGGGCTGGCTTCCAGAAGCAGGGCGCTCAAGTGGCTGAGCGCCATAAGTCGATTCATTGAACAGCGTCAGGTTGACTCAGATGCTGATGCGCAATTCGCCGGGCTCGTGATTGACGTTCAGTTGCTCGACGATGGCGTCCTGCAGCTGACTGCATAGCTGCGGATCGGACAACGGCTGGTTGTTGGCATCGGTGATGAAGAACACGTCTTCCACTCGCTCGCCCAGCGTGG
This sequence comes from Pseudomonas quasicaspiana, assembly GCF_021147825.1. NCBI lineage: Bacteria > Pseudomonadati > Pseudomonadota > Gammaproteobacteria > Pseudomonadales > Pseudomonadaceae > Pseudomonas > Pseudomonas quasicaspiana. Next base: position 3,687 of record NZ_JAGTPI010000060.1, on the reverse strand, counting down.
CGATCTTGGCGTTTTGCAGCGACAGGTCGAACTCCAGAAATATCTTGCCGATCCGCGCCAGCAGGCCGGGGCGATCCGGTGCTGACAGCTCCAGAATGGTCACCGGACGCTGGGCATCGTTGTGGATCGTTACCTGAGGCGCAAAGGCGAAATGCTTGAGCTGGCGCGGTACGCGACGTTTGATGATCGTCGGGTAGTCGTCAGGGTTACGCAATGCTTCGGTCAGGCCTTCGCGAATCTGCTTGATGCGTTCAGGGTTATTGCCGATCGAGCCGCCGTCGTTGTCCAGCACGATGTAGGTGTCGAGGGTGAACTTGCTACTTGAGGTGATGACTCGGGCGTCATGAATGTTCAGGTTCAACTGGTCCATCGCCGCCACGGTCACTGCGAAGAAGTCATGCTGGTCCGGGGCATAAATGAATATTTGGGTACCGCCTTCAAACTCGCGCTGGGTGGTTTCCTTGATCAGTACCAGTGAGCCGCCATCTGAAGGCTGCTGCAATATCGCATCGCTGTGCCAGGCCACATCGCCAGCGGTGTGGCGCAGGAAGTAATCGTCGCCCAGTTGTGACCAGAGCTGCTCGACATCGTCCGGATCGGTGCCGTTGCGAACCAGGATGTCCAGCGCCGCAGTTTGTGTGCGGCGTATCTGTTCTTCGCGGTCCACCGGGTTTTCCAGGCCGCGCTTGAGGGCGCGCTTGGTTTCGGTGTACAGCTGGCGCAACAGGCTTGCCCGCCATGAGTTCCACAGCGTCGGGTTCGTGGCATTAATGTCGGCAACGGTCAGCACGTAGAGATAGTCCAGGTGGATTTCATCCCCCACGAACTGGGCGAAATCGTGGATCACCTGCGGATCGGACAAGTCCTTGCGCTGGGCCGTCGTGGACATCACCAAGTGGTGGCTGACCAGCCAGACGATGAGGCGCGTATCCCATGTCGGCAACTGATGACGAATGCCAAAGGCCTCAGCATCAACGGCACCGAGTTCCGAGTGGTCGCCACCGCGGCCCTTGCCGATATCGTGATAAAGACCGGCGAGGTAGATCAACTCCGGCTTCGGCAACCTGCCCATGACCTTGCTGGCCAGCGGGAATTTCTCCGACACCTGCGTGTATTGAAGCTTGCGCAGGTGTTTGATCAGATTCAGCGTGTGCGCATCAACCGTATAGATGTGGAACAGGTCATGCTGCATCTGCCCGACGATATGGCCAAACTCCGGCAAATAAAGCCCGAGAATCCCGTAACGGTTCATTCGGCGCAGGTTTCGATGAATGCCCAGCTCACACTTGAATAGTTCGATGAACAGGCTGGTGTTGCGAATATCGTTACGGAAATCGTCGTTGATCAAGTGCCGGTGTTCGCGCAGCAGCCGAATGGTGTCGGCGCGCACACCTTTGATTTCCGGGTGCTGGGCCATCAGCACAAAAATCTCGATCATGGCAAACGGCGTACGTTTGAAGACGTTGGCGTGGGTCGCCTCGATATAACCGTCGTGTACCTGAAAGCGTGAGTTGAGCGGTTGAGTGATCGCGCCTTCGTCGTCGGTCAGGATGACCTCTTCGAAATGCTGGATGATCAGATCACTGAGTTGCGCGATGCTCATCACCACCCGGTAGTACTTCTGCATGAAGCGTTCGATGGCCAGCTTGGCGTCATTGTCCTGATAACCCAGCAGATTGGCGATGCTGCTCTGATGGTCGAACAGCAGGCGATCTTCAGAGCGGCCAGCCAGCATGTGCAGCGCGTAACGCACTTTCCAGAGGAAGTCCTGGGAGGAGGCGAGCAGGTTGTTTTCGCTCTCCAGCAAAAAGCCTTCGCCCGCCAGTGCGTGGAGATTCAACGTGCCGTACTGGCGGCGGGCGACCCATAGAATGGTCTGGATATCGCGCAGGCCACCGGGCGAGCCTTTAACGTTAGGCTCAAGGTTGTATTCGGTGTCGTTGTACTTGTGATGCCGGGTTTTCTGCTCGGCACGCTTGGCCAGGAAAAACTCTTTGCTGGGCCACATCTGTTTCGGGCTGGTGACTTCCAGCATGCGCTGGCGCAGGCGTTCAGGTCCGGCGATAGTGCGGCTTTCCATCAGGTTAGTGATCACCGTCAGGTCGGCACGACCCTCAGTTGCGCATTCATCCACCGAGCGCACGCTTTGGCCTACTTCAAGGCCGATGTCCCAAAGCAACGTAAGAAAGCGCTCAATGGGCTCGCGGAAAACTTCGTGGTCAGCACTGTCCAGCAAGATCAGCAGATCGATGTCCGAATAAGGATGCAATTCACCACGGCCATAACCGCCGACGGCCAGTAGAGCGATATCGGCTTCTTCGCTCCAGTCGAAATGGTCCCATGCCTGTTGCAGGATGTTGTCCACAAACCAGGCGCGATCTTCGATCAGGCGTCGAATATCACGGCCAGCCTTGAAGCGCGCATCGAGCACCTCCCGCGCGTTGCGGATGGCTTTCTTGAACGCGGCAATCGGACTCGCCTTCAACGCCAGTTCGGCCTGGAACTGACCACGGTCGAACAAATCGGGATCCACCTGCGGCATGGAACTGCTTTCCTTTTATCTAGATCAAGCGAGCGTTGTGATCAGGCTGATGTGCGGGCGATGGTGTCGTCGCTGCGCAGGGTAAAAATTTCATAGCCCTCAGCGGTCACCAGAATGGTGTGCTCCCACTGTGCTGACAGCTTGCGGTCCTTGGTGATCGCAGTCCAGCCGTCACCCAGCAGGCGGGTTTCGGCACGGCCCTGATTGATCATTGGCTCGATGGTGAAGGTCATGCCTTCTACCAGTGCCATGCCTTCGCCAGCCTTGCCGTAATGCACGACTTGCGGCTCTTCATGGAACACCTTGCCAATGCCGTGGCCGCAATATTCGCGAACTACGGAGAAGCCGCTCTTTTCAGCGTGTTTCTGGATGACTTCGCCGATATCACCCAATGTTGCGCCAGGGCGGACAACTTCGATGCCTTTATACAGGCATTCCTGAGTGATTTTCGACAGGCGCTCGGCCCACTCAGGGACTTTGCCTACGTGAAACATCTTGCTGGTATCGCCGTGGTAGCCGTCTTTGATAACGGTGACGTCGATGTTCAGAACGTCGCCATTTTTCAATGGCTTTTCATTCGGGATGCCATGGCACACAACGTGGTTGATCGAGGTGCAGATCGACTTGGGGAAGCCTTTGTAATTCAGCGGAGCCGGTATAGCTTTCTGCTCGTTGACGATGTAATCGTGGCAGATGCGGTCCAGCTCTTCAGTGGTGACGCCAGGCTTGACGTAAGCACCGATCATTTCCAGGACATCGGCAGCCAGACGACCGGCAATGCGCATTTTTTCGATGTCTTCGGGGGTTTTGATGGTGACGGTCATACGAACTCTCTCGGCGCACAGGGGGCGCGGCTAATACGGAAAACGGCGATTCTAGCAGACCGTCGCAGGTGGGGGATTGTTGCTTCCTTATATAGGGTGCTGGGGCTTTTAGTTTTGTGTGTATATCCGTTGGTGGGGTGAAGGCTGCTATAGGTTGCGCTTTTACAGCGCCTCACTTTTGAACAGCGCAAAAGTAAGCAAAACGCTCTTGCCCCACCACTTGGTGCCTCGCTGTCGCTCGGCATGCCCGTAATCCGACATTGCTGCGTGGGGCCGCCGCCACCGGCCATCCATGGCCTGAGGCGGCTAAACCGGCATCCC